>CAZKKN010000024.1:12196-27122 GCA_964553375.1 uncultured Eggerthellaceae bacterium
CACGCCACGCCCCGTCTGCTCCACACCCCACGCCCCTGCACAAGCCCTCCAAATTTCCCCCACTTTCTCCCACCCGATGCAACATACCCATATGGTAGGTAACGGTTAGGTAACCACATCATATTGGGGGTGGCATTAAACGTTCACACCAAAAGCCCTGGTATTTGCCCCGTTTGAAAGCGCATGGTGTCGAATTGTGTTGCAAAGTGGGATAGGGTGGGATAAAATGTCAAAGCTGGCAAAACCAGGAGCGGGATAAGAAAGGAGGGGAACATGGACGAACTCAATGAGGCCGTTGACCTTAACGGCGAGTTCTGCTTCAAGGCCGATGCCAAAGGCCGCGTATCCCTCCCTGCCAAGTTCCGCAAGGCTTTGCCCAGCGACCTCGTGGTAACCCCCGACCCCGATGACCTCTACCTCATGGTGTTCACGAACTCCGATTTCAACCAGTGGGTTCGCAGCCTCATCGAGGATGCGTTCGGTGAGTTCAAAGCCACCGACCGCAAGCAGTTGGGTCTGCGCCGCCAGCTGAAGGCGCGCGCTGATGACGTGCAGGTCGATTCGGCCGGCCGCATCATGATCCCTGCAGACCAGCGTAAGAAGGCTGGTATTGACAAGGATGTGGTCATCGTGGGCAACACCGGGTACTTCGAGGTGTGGGACGCAAAGCGTTACGAAGACGACAGCGAGAAATACGACTTATCCTCGCTGCTCGGCTAACGTAAGACGTGAGCGAAGTGACAAACGAATATCGGCATATCCCGGTCTTGCTCGCCGAGTGCCTCGAATACATGGACATTCAACCGCAGTACACATTCGTGGACGCAACGCTCGGTGGTGCAGGGCATTCCCTCGAAGTTGCTATGCAGCTGGGACCTGAGGGCACGCTTATCGGAATCGATCGGGATGAAGAGGCATTAGCGGCAGCATCCCGACGTTTGAACGCGATTCCCGATTCTGTGCGCCCGGCGATTGAACTGCTGCATGGCAACTTCGGGGATTTGGATGAGTTGCTCCTGGCATGCGAGATACCCGGTGTGGACGCGTTTCTGTTCGACCTGGGGGTTTCGTCGCCACAACTCGACTGGCAGGTTCGCGGCTTCTCCTTCAAGGAGGACGGCCCACTTGATATGCGGATGGATCCGGGTAATCAAACTTTAACCGCAGAAGAGGTCATCAACACCTATAACGCAGCAGACCTCGCTCGGATCATCCGTAAGAACGCCGACGAGAAATGGGCAAGCCGCATCGCGGAGTTCATCGTGAAGTCACGTGAGCAGGCGCCCATCACCACTACGGCTCAGCTGGTCGAGATCATCAAGGCAGCAATACCCGCAAGCGCCCGGCGCGCTGGCGGTCATCCGGCGAAGAGGACCTTCCAGGCCATCCGGATAGAAGTCAACTCGGAGCTGACCGTGCTACGGGCAGGGCTCGAAGCCGCGGTCCGCTGGCTCAATCCCGGTGGCGTCTTGGCGGTGATCTCCTATCACTCCTTGGAGGACCGAATCGTGAAAGAGACGATGGCGGCAGGTGCAGACCGCTGCACCTGCCCCCCGGATTTTCCGGTATGCGTCTGCGGGAAGAAGCCGGTACTCGAAGTGATCACACGAAAACCCCTGGTACCCACGCCAGACGAGGTCGAGCGTAATCCGCGCTCCCGAAGCGCGAAGCTGCGTATCGCGCGCAAGCTGTAAAAGCTGTAGAAGCTGCAAACATGCGGGAGGCCCGACCTCCTGAAAAAACGAGGAGAAGCTACCATGGCGTACGGATATAACGGAAATCTCGCTTACCGCTTGGATGCCTATCCCGATTATGCGCCGCAGCCCGCGCGCCCCAATGTGCGCACCATCCGCTCGGCCGAGCACGCGGCCGCTCCGTCGCTTCTTCCGCTCATCGCCAAGATGGCAGCGGTGTTCATCGTTGTGGTGGCGGCACTGAGCTTCGTGCGCATCATGCTCACGAGCGAAGCGGTGACCACCATGATCGAGTCCGACACCCTCTCCTCCCAGATCTCTGAGGCCCGCTCCGCAGGCATCAGCCTGGAGATGGAGCAAAGCGTCCTTTCCAACCCGTCTGCCATAAAGGCCCAGGCCACGAAGCTTGGGATGGTAGCGCCCAAGGACGTGAGCGCCATGGCGCTCACTCCGGATGTTGTTGCGATAGATAATTCCGATACGCTGTCCCTGTCTGGTACGATAAAGAAAGTCGTCGAGATACAGGAATAGCTTATGTCACCAACGCGTCGTCCCCGCGACCCAGAAAGGCAGCGCCCGCGCGGCGGGCTTGAGTCCTACGTCTCTGCCTCGCGGGGCAACCGCGCTTTCGCGGTGATCCTCTTCTTCATGGTGTTGGCCGCCATCTTCTTCGTGCGGCTGATCTATCTGCAGGTCATCGTTGCCCCCAGCTATGCTGAACAGGCCGAGGCCTCGCGCACCGTGGGATTCGCCGTGGAACCACGCCGCGGTACCATCTATGACCGAAACGGGCATATCCTGGCTATCAGCGTTGAGGCCACCACGATCTATGCCAACCCCTCTGAGGTGGAAGACCCCAATGCCACCGCTCGGGCCATCGCCGAGGTGCTCGGCGGCACCGAGAAGGACTATGTGAACCTGCTCACCAAGAGCGCTTCACCCACCTTCTCCTTCGTCCAGCGCAAGGCCGATGTCTCCAAGGCCGCAGCTCTCAAAGAGCGGGAGCTGCCCGGCATCTACTTCATCGACGACACGCGTCGGGAATACCCTTACGGCCAAACCGGCGGCCAGGTGATCGGCGCTTGCAGCATCGAGGTGGACCCTGAAGCCAATCGGGAGTATTACGTGGGCATCTGCGGTTTGGAGATGTATTACAACACACTGCTCTCGGGCACCGCCGGCTATTATGAGGCGGAAGTGGGGGCCGATGGCACGCCTATTCCGGGCGGCGTCCACGTGTCCAAGCAGGCCGTAGAGGGGCAGGACATCGTTATCTCCCTGGACATCGAATTCCAAGAGGAGCTGGAAGAGGACCTCAAGGTGGGCGTGGAGCGCGTGGGTGTGAGCGAGGGAAGCGCCGTGGTCATGGATGCCTCCACCGGCGAGATATACGCCGCAGCCTCCAGCCCGTTCTTCAATCCGGCCGACCGCAGCGAGGTGCCCGAGGGCTCCATGCAGCTCAAAGCGGCAACCGACCTTTTAGAGCCGGGTTCCATCTTCAAGACCGTATCGGCCATGGCCATCATGGAGAAGGAGACCATGACTCCGGACACCGAAGTTGATTGCCCGGAGTTCCTGGAAGCCGACGGGTATATCGTCTCGGACGCAGCCGACCACCCCGAGGTTACCTGGTCGCTGCGGGAGATCATGAACCGCTCCTCCAACATCGGCATCTCCCTTGCCGTGGAGGAGTACCTGGGATTCGACGGCCTGTACGATGCCATCCAGAGATATCGCATCAACGAGCTCACGGGCATCGATTACCCCGGCGAGCAGCTGGGCTACCTGTTGGACTTCGACTACTGGTCCCGCGTCCAGGGCTATAACGCCACCTTCGGCCAGGGCCTTTCGGTCAATGCCATGCAGATGACCGCCTTCTACGGCGCGCTCATCAACGATGGCGTGGAAGTAACGCCGCACTTCCTCATGCGCAAGCCCCAGACCGGCGAGGTGCCCGAGTGGCCGACCTACGAGATCATCGAGAACAAGAAGGCCATGGAGCCGGTGAAATCCATGCTGCGCACCGTGGTCACCGACGGCACCGGTGAGGAGGCAGCCATCGAGGGATACGAGGTGGCCGGCAAGACCTCTACGGCAGAGATCTACGATGAGGAGAACGGCGGCTACCGCTACAACGCCTATAACATCGCTTTCACGGGGTTCATCGACAACAGCACCAGCAAATTCGTATGCTATTGCGGCGCCGATGAGGTGCCTAGCGACCGCAAGGTTACGTTGATGTTTCACGATATAATGAGCCATGCGATAAACCGATACAACATCGTGGCTCAGTAAGGCGGTTTCTATGGCGACATGCGGGGAATTATGCGAAGGGCTTGATTGCACGATCATCGGCAATGCCGATGAGGAAGTGGCGGGGCTGGCTTATCGAAGCGATTGCGTGCAGCCCGGCTATATGTTCTTCTGCATCGTGGGCCTGAAAGTTGATGGTCACTCCTTCGCCCAGGATGCCATCGATCGCGGCGCGAAGTTCATCGTGGTGGAGCGCAAGCTCTATCTGGCCGAAACCGACGACGTGACCTTGGTGGTGGTGGACGACTCCCGCAAGGCCATGGCCCACGTGGCGGCCCGGTTCTACGGCAACCCGTCGGCGGATTTCTCGCTGGTGGGTGTGACCGGCACCAACGGCAAGACCACGACGACCTATCTGGTGGAGCAGATCGCCCGCGAGGCCGGACGGCGCACCGGCGTCATCGGTACCGTGGGGATAGAGGTGGACGGCGAGCGCCGCAAGGCCGAGCACACCACGCCCGAATCCCCCGATTTGCAGCGCATCTTCGCCGAGATGCGCGATGCCCGCTGCGATGTGGTGGCCATGGAGGTGAGCTCCCATGCGCTGGATCTTCTGCGCACCTGGGATACCCGCTTCGCCGTCACGGCCTTCACCAACCTGACCCAGGACCACCTGGACTACCATCATACCTTCGAGGCCTATTTCGAGGCCAAGGCGAAGCTGTTCTCTGCGGACTATCCGGCCAAGCGCGTCATCTGCATAGATGACAAATGGGGTCGCGAGCTGCTGCGCCGCTGCTCGGCGGCTGACGACTGGGTCATGACCACCGGCTTCGAGCCCACGGCCCAGATCCATCCCGTTTCCATCGATTTCGCCCCCACCCACACCTCCGTCGTGCTGGATGTGCGGGGAAGCGAGGTGGCCTTCCAATACCCCTTGGTGGGCCGTTTCAACGTGTCGAATATCATGAACGCATTCGCCATAGGCTTGGCCCTCGGGTTCGACCAGGAGGTCATCATCGCTGCTTTGGCCCAGTCCCCCCAGGTCCCCGGCCGCCTGCAGCGGGTTGCAACCCCCGAAGGTTGCGACGTCTCGGTGTTCGTGGATTACGCCCACACCCCCGACGCCCTGCAGAAGGCGCTGGATTCCATCAAGGCCCTCACGTCCGAGCGCACTATCGTGGTCTTCGGCTGCGGGGGCGATCGTGACGCGGCCAAGCGCTCCATCATGGGCCGGGTCGCTCTGGATGCCGATTATGCAATCGTGACCTCGGACAATCCGCGAACCGAAGATCCTCAGGCGATCATCGCCGATATCGTGAGCGGCATGGGTGATGACCGCAGCGGCTATGAGGTCATCCCGGATCGCGCCGCAGCCATCGCCCAGGCGGTTGCCCTGGCCCAGCCGGGGGATTCCATCCTCATCGCCGGCAAGGGCCATGAAGACTACCAGATCCTCGGTACGGAAACCATCCATTTCGACGACAGCGAAGTAGCCGCCGAAGCGCTTCAGCGTGCGTTCGGGAGATGATCCATGGAGCTGTCGGTCGAACAGATCGTCGCTGCCACCGGCGGCGCACTTTACGGTGACGCAGGAGCGGCATCTCTCATCATTCGCGGTGTGACCTGGGATTCCCGAGAAGTGACCCCGGGTTGCCTCTATGTGGCGCTGCCTGGCGAGCGCGTGGATGGCCACTCCTTCACGGCAGCGGCGGCTCAGGCCGGCGCCCTTTGCGCCCTGGTGTCCCATCCCGTGGAGCCCCCTTTGGCCCAAGTGGTGGTGGAAGACACCCAGCGGGCTTTCACCGATCTGGCCGCTTACTGGCGCACCCGTCTTCGCGGCCGGGTGGTGGGCCTTTCGGGTTCCACCGGCAAGACCACCACCAAGGCTTTGGTGCGCGATGTGCTTGCGGCAGCGGGAAGCGTTACGGCTACGAAGGCCAATCAGAATAACGAGCTTGGTGTTCCCCGCACGCTGCTCAACGCCTCCCAAGACACGGATTTCATCGTGGTGGAGATGGGCATGCGGGGCTTGGGTCAGCTGGAGTCGCTTTGCCGCTTCACGCGGCCTGACTGGGGCCTCATCACCAATGTGGGCGAAAGCCATATGGAGCTTCTGGGCTCCCGGGAGAACATCGCCCGGGCCAAAGCGGAGCTCTTCTGCGCGCTGCCCGAAGGCGGCATCGCCTTCGTGAACGCCCAAGACGACTTCGCATCCCGCCTCTGCGCCGAAGCCGACCTGGAGGGACGCGGTGTGATCCGCGTGTTCTTCAATGGCGCGGGGGAGGAACGTTCCGCGACGGACTCCCTGACCGCTGGCTGCCCGAAGGTCTGGGCTACGGGGGTGAGCCTGGATAGCCAGGGCCAACCCTCGTTCACCTTGCACTGCCAAGGCTTCGGGCCCTTGAGCGGTGCGGAAGACGCATCTGTGGCGTGCACGCTGCAGCTGCGGGGGCTCCATAACGTATCCAATGCGGCCTCGGCTGTGGCCGTGGGCCTGGCAGCGGGCTTGAGCCTGGAGCGATGCGTTCAGGTGGTGGCCGCCTCCAAGCCGGAGCAGGGGCGCCAGGAATTCACCCGCACCTCCTGCGGGGCGCTTCTCATGAACGACGCGTACAACGCCAACCCGGATTCCATGACCGCCGCCCTTGCCACCTTCGCCGCCCTCGATGTACCCGGATTGCGCGTCGCGGTGCTGGGGGATATGGGCGAGCTGGGGGATATCTCAGAGGATGCGCACCGTCGCGTAGGGACTGCTGCCGCCCACGCTGGTCTGGACCTGCTTGTGTGCGTGGGGGAGCTGTCCTGCTATATCATGGAGGCAGCCCTTAAGGCGGGTATGGATTCCCGCGATGTGATCTTGGCGGATTCTGTGGATGACGCTTTGATTCGCGTGCAAAGCCAGCTTACCGCCCAGGATGCGGTGCTGGTGAAGGCGTCGCATTTCATGGGCTTCCAACAGATCGTAGAAGGACTGGTAGGCTAGCATGTTATCGACGCTTTTCGCCCAATACCCTACATTCCTTGTATTTCTGGCCGTGCTGGTGTCCATGGTGCTCACCATCGCGTTCATGCCGCCGTGGATCCGCCTCCTGCGCTCAAGCCACATCGGCCAGCAGGTGCGCGACGACGGTCCCGAGACCCATCTGGTGAAGCAGGGCACGCCCACCATGGGCGGCGTCATCATGCTCATCGCCGTCATTTTGGCGGTGATCTTGGTGGGAATCCCCACCATGGAGACCTACGTCTTGCTGGGGGCCATCCTGCTCACCGGTGCCCTGGGGCTTTTCGATGACGCCTCCAAGGTGGTGCATGAGCGCTCCTTAGGCCTCACCCCCAAAGCGAAGCTGGTGGGTCAGTTCATCATCGCCACCATTTTCGGCGTCATAGCCGTGAACTGCTTCGATGTGGCGCCCACGGTGCCCATCCCCTTCGTGGTGACCATCGATTTGGGCGTGCTCACTACCTATCTGCCCATCGGCGAGGAGGGCCTGGCGCTGCCGTGGCTCTATCTCATCTTCGTGGATATCCTGCTCGTGGGCCTTTGCAATGCGGTGAACCTGACCGATGGCCTGGATGGCCTGGCGGCTGGCACGGTGATGATCGTCATGGTGGTCATGGCCGCCATCGCCTATCGCTCGGATCTGCTGGAGCCTGCGATCCTCTCGGCCTGCCTGGCTGGAGCCTGCATCGGTTTTCTGTGGTACAACGCCTTTCCCGCCGACATCTTCATGGGCGACACCGGCTCCCTTGCCCTCGGCATGGGCCTGGGATGTCTGGCGGTGCTCACCAAGACGGAGTTCGTTGTGCTCATCATCGGCGGTCTTTTCGTGGCCGAGGCGCTCTCGGTGATGATCCAGGTGGGCTATTTCAAACGGACGCGCAAGCGCATCTTCCTCATGGCGCCGCTCCATCATCACTTCGAGAAGAAGGGCTGGTCAGAGACTAAGGTGGTCATCCGTTTCTGGATCATCTCCGGCATCTGCGCCGCCGTGGGGTTCTCGCTTTATTTCGCGAACAGCATGATTGGGGTGGGCTGAGATGTCAGGCGACTACATCCCAGGCACCAAGGCGGGTTCGTCCAGTTATGGGCGCACCTGCGTTTTGGGGCTGGGTAAATCCGGCAAGGCCGTGGTGAACTACCTGATCTCCCTTCTGGGCACGCGGGTGGAGAGCATCTTCGTGGCGGCGGGGGATAAGACCCCCGATTCCGAAGCGTTTCTGGAGTCGGTTTCCTGCCCGCAACTCACCTACGCCTTCGGGGAAGACGCCTTCGAAGGCCAAACCGAACCCTACAACCTCTGCGTTGCGAGTCCCGGCATCCCCTATTGGCATAGGCTCTACACCGCCGGCAAGAAGCTGAGCGACGAGTTGGTGGGCGAAGTGGGCTTGGCCTGGCGCAACAGCGCCGAGGATAGCGTTTGGATCGCCATCACCGGAACCAACGGCAAGACCACCACCACCGACCTCTGCGCCCATATCCTCCAAAGCGCCGGGCTGCGCGCCCGGGCTGTGGGAAACATCGGGGACGTATGCTTGGATGCGGTGCGCGCTGGCGATACCGACATCTACGTTGCCGAGGTCTCCTCCTATCAGCTGGCATCTTGCCCCATGTTCAGCCCTGATGTGGTGATCATGCTGGGTATAACCCCAGACCACATGCACTGGCACAAGACCTTCCAAGCCTATCGCGACGCCAAATTCCGCGTGTTGGACAACATGACCGTCTATGCTTCGGTTATGGGCCAGGCCAGCGGCGTGGCCATCATGGACGCCACCAACGATGTGGTGCGTGAGAAGGTGAAGCAGCTTCGCAAGCTCTCCTTGGAGCAGCGCCGTTTCGACTACATCCCCCTGGGCACCGCAGAGGGCATCCATGGCGATATGCGAGCCCGTTGCGGTGCGGAAAACGCCGCTTTCCTGGGTCCGGATGACACCCTTACCATCGCTTTCCGCGGCCAGGAGCACCATCTCTGCCAGGCAAGCGAGATGCCCGTCCCGGGGGAGCACAACACCGCCAATGCCCTCACTGCCGCTGCGGCTTGCATCGCCGTGGGCGTTGATGACCGAACCATCGCTGATTGCCTGCGCAGCTTCCAGCTCCTTCCTCACCGTTTGGAGCTTTGCGGTTCCATGAACGGCGTGGATTTCATCAACGATTCCAAGGCCACCAACGTGGATGCCACGCTGAAGGCCCTCGAGTCGTTCCCTGGTCGCCGCATCGTGATCATGCTGGGAGGCGATGATAAGAACACCGATCTTTCTGAGTTGGTGCGCATGACGAAGGCCCATGCAACGGCTGCGGTCTGCTTCGGTGCCGCCGGCCCGCGTTTCGCCGCTGCATTCGAGGAGGCGTCCGTCGAAGGCGAGGATTTCACCTGCGTGCGGGAAGGCTCGCTTCCCGCGGCCTTGGAAGCGGCTATCGGCCTGGCTGAGCCCGGCGACATCGTGCTGCTCTCTCCGGCTTGCGCTTCCTTTGATGAATTCGACTCGTTCGAGCAGCGCGGGGATGTTTTCAAATCGCTGGTCAGCGTGCGAACCCAAAGGTAGGTCTGCGCCATGGCCCGCTCCTCATCGCCATCACGCTCGGCCAGCGCGCCCGATGCCGCTTTGCCGCGCATCGTGCTTCTGCTGGTGGTGCTGGGCCTCACCCTCTTGGGGTTCGTGATGATCTTCTCGGCGTCGTCCATCGCCGCCATCTCCGAGGAAACCCACGCTTCAAGCTACCTCACCGATCAGCTCTTCTTCGCGGTGCTGGGCTTGATCGGCGCCTTCGTTGTGTGGAAGGTGCTTCCCTACCGGCTGTGGGCAGGGCCGCTCATCTGGGTGATCTGGGGCGTTTCCATGGCGCTGCTGGCCCTGACCGCCATCATGGGCTCTACGGCCCTTGGCGCTCAGCGCTGGTTGTCTTTGGGTCCCATCAGCCTCCAGCCCTCGGAGTTCGCCAAGATTGCCTTCATCCTCATGGCGGCGCGGCTGCTCTACCTCTATCAGAGCGGCGAATACGACTTCCGCGCCTTCCTTGTGGCTGCGGCGATCCTGGTGGTCATGCCCATCGGTTTTTTGTACTTCAGCCAGTCGGACCTGGGAACCACGGCCATCATCGCCTTAGGCATCGTGGGGGTGCTTTGGTTCGGCGAGGTACCCATGCGCTGGATCGTCGTGGTGGTGGTCGCGTTGGTGGTCTTCGCGTTCCTTGCGGTCTTCATGGTGAGCTACCGAACCGACCGCCTGCTTTATCTCAATCCGTGGGACGACGGCGAAGAGGGTTATGGCCGCGGTTATCAGATCATCCACTCGTTCTACGCCTTCGCAGAAGGGGGCATCTTCGGCGTGGGGTTGGGCAATTCCCGGGAGAAGTACCTCTATCTGCCCGAATCAGAAACCGACTTCATCTTCGCCATCATCGGCGAGGAGCTGGGGCTCATCGGGGCCGTTGCGGTCATCGCGGCTTTCCTCGTTCTCCTTTGGGCGGGGCTGCGCATCGCCCGTGCCTCGCGCAATCCCTTCGGTCGCATGGTGGCCGGCTCGCTCACCATCATGCTCGTGTTCCAGGCGTTCTTGAACATCGGCTGCGCCATCGGTGTTTTCCCCACCACCGGCAAGCCGCTTCCCTTCATCTCCTCCGGTGGCTCATCGCTTATCGCCACTTTCATCATGGTGGGGATCATCATGTCCGTATCCGATGACGAGCGGCCCGGCTCCAAGCGCGACTTCGACCACCGCCGCGAGCAGCTGCGTGTGGTGCGTCTGTCAGAGGAACCGGGCGGCAGGTCACGGCGCAGATAGGGGGTCATCATGCGCGTGGTGCTCACAGGCGGCGGTACCGCCGGTCACATCAATCCGGCTTTGGCCTTGGCCGAGGAGCTTCAGTCCCGCGGCGTGGAGGTGCTTTTCGCCGGCACCCCTCAAGGAGTGGAATCCAGGCTCGTGCCCCAAGCGGGCATCCCCTTCACGGCCTTCGAGGCCCAGGGGTTCAATCGCAATCACCCCACGAGCATCGTGAAGGCGCTCTATCTTATGGAGAAGGGGACGGCCGCGGCGAAGAAGTGGTTCCGCGAAATCGAGCCCGATGCCGTGGTGGGGTTCGGCGGGTATGTGAGCCTTGCAGTGGGACGGGCGGCCGAGAAGCTGGGCATTCCCGTGGTGATCCACGAGCAGAATTCCGTCATGGGCCTGACCAACAAGGACCTGGCACGCCATGCCCAACGGGTTTGCCTGACATACGACCATGCCGCTTCATCGGTAGCTGACCGCTCGAAGGTCACGGTGACGGGCAACCCCGTGCGTCAAGCCGTTTTCCAGGCAACGCGCGAGGAGGGCCGTGCGCACTTCGGCATACCTCAGGATGCGCTTATGCTGTTGGTGACGGGGGGAAGCCTGGGTGCGCGGCATCTGAACCAGGCGCTGGCGGCTATGAAAGAGGAGCTTCTGGCTTATCCCGATCTCTACATCGTGCAGGTTACCGGCCCGAAAGAGCTGGATTCCGTGACCGAGGCCTTGGCGCTTTCCCCTGAAGAGGCGAAGCGCTGGAAGCTCTTCGGCTATACCGATGCCATGGGTCTTGCCATGGCGGCAACGGATGTGATCGTCTCGCGTGCCGGCGCCTCTTCCTTGGCCGAGATCTCGGCCCGTGCCACCCCGGCGCTTCTGGTGCCGTTCCCCTATGCCACAGAAGACCACCAAACCACCAACGCCCGCGCCTCGGTGGATGCGGGATGCGCGCTCATGATCGCCGATGACCAGGTGGAATCCCAGGATTTCAAAGACGCCGTCCACCGTTTGCTCAACGATGCCGACCTGCGTGCCTCCATGCGCAGCGCAGCCGAGGCTCAAGAGACGCGCAACGCCGCTGCGCTCCTGGCCGATGCGGTTATGGATGTTGCCCGCGCTTAACGGAAATCGTGTGACCGTTTGGCGCAGGCGCGTCTTCTACCTCTATAATCTTCCTTGACACAATGGTTAGCGAGGTACCCCATGGCAGAGAGCCCTATTCAATCGGTGCATTTCATCGGCATTGGCGGTGTGGGCATGAGCGGCATCGCCTCGGTCGCCCACGACCAGGGCATCCAGGTGACCGGCTCGGATATGAAGGAAAGCCGCTATACGCTGCGGCTGAAGGATGCGGGCATCCCGGTGGCCATCGGCCCCCACGGCCCGCAGAATATCCCGGGATCGGGCCGGGATGACGGCCCCGACGTAGTGGTGGTCACCACGGCGGTGCTGGACAACAACCCCGAGCTCATAGCGGCAAAAGAGCGGGAGCTCACCATCTGGCATCGCGCCCAGATGCTCGCGCGCCTCGGCGAGGGGCTCCAAACGGTGGCGGTAGCGGGGACGCATGGTAAAACCACCACCTCATCCATGGTGGCAAGCGTTTTGGATGCCATGGGGGAAGACCCGACGTTCCTCATCGGCGGCATCGTGCGCGCCTATGGCTCCAACGCCCATAGCGGCACCGGTCGCTATTACGTGGTGGAAGCTGACGAATCCGATAAATCCTTCCGCCACCTCTCCCCGGCGGCGGTGCTGGTGACCAATGTGGAGGCCGACCATCTGGATCACTACCGCGACCTCGCGGAGATCCATGAGAAGTTCACGGCGTTCATCGCCTCGGTTCCGCCGGAGGGCCCGGTGGTGGTATGCGGCGAGGAACCCGATTTGGTAGAGCTTGCCGGGGCTTCGGGCCACGACTTCCTCACCTATGGCTTCGGGCCGGAATTCGACATCAGCATCTCCGACTACCAGCCGGCGGGCATCGGCAGCACGTTCACGGTGAGGTTTCCCGATGGCACCCGGGTTCGCACGGGCCTGCCTCAGAGCCCGGGGCGCCACAATGTGTTGAACGGCGCTGGGGCTTTGGGCCTCATCTGGGCCTTGGGCCTTTCTGTGGAAGAGGCTGCCCAGGCCCTGCAGAGCTTCGGCGGCGTGCGGCGGCGCTTCGATCTGGTGGGACAGGCCCAAGGAGTCACCGTGGTGGACGACTACGCCCATCATCCCACCGAGATAGCGGCAACCATCAAAGCCGCTTCCGCCTTGGGCTATGAGCGCATCCACGTGCTTTTCCAGCCCCATCGTTACTCACGGGCATCGCTTTTCACCGACGTGCTCCATGACGAGTTCGGGGCCGCATTCGACGGGGCCGATAGCGTTACGTTCATGGATGTCTTCTCGGCCGGAGAGCCTCCCGTGCCGGGCATCAGCGGCAAGACCTTCCTTCAGGTGGTGCTCGACCACGCCAACCACCCCCAGACCTATTACGTGCCGCGGCGCATCGATGTGGTGCCCCACATGGCGCAGCTGGCCCAGGCGGGCGATCTGGTCATTACCATGGGTGCGGGGGATGTGACCGCCATCGGCGGCCAGCTCGTGGGCGCCTTGGAAGAGAGGGCGTAGGCTCGGTGGCTTTCAGGCAGCCAAAGAAGAAGGGCTCAGCCATACCGGCGACAGGGCGCCGTTCACGGCAAGAAGGGGAGGCGCCCCGGCCGCGCAGCCGCGGAACACAGCAGCGCCAGCGGGCGGTGGCAGCCGATGGCTCCCGGCGCTCTCAAACGCCCCGAAACGCGGAGGCGCCCAAGCGTCGTTCGCGCTCTTCCCAGGTTCCGGCTCCGTCTCAGTCCCAGTCGAATCGCCCCAAGCGCTCCCCGGCAGCGGGCAAGCCGGCTGCACGCGCGGCCCAGCGGTCGCGCAGCGGAAAGGGGGATATGCCCTCGTCCGAAGAACGGCGCTACGCCTCTTCCAGCGTGCGCGAGCTTCGCCAGGCCGACCGTGCCAAGCGCCTGAGGAAATCCGCCCGGCGCTACGTGCTCAGCGTGGTGCTCATCATCGTGGTGGCCGTCGCTGCCGTAGGCGGTTTCGCCGTAGTCTATAATTCGTCGCTCTTCACGGTGGAGAATGTCACGGTGAGCGGCGTGGAGCATCTCACCAGCGACGAGATGGCCCAGCTGGCCAACGTGCCGGCCGACACCACCCTTCTGCGGCTGGATACCGATACCATCGCCAATCGCGTGAAGGCAAACGCCTGGGTGGACGACGTGAAGGTGAAGCGCGTCTTCCCCAATACGGTGGAGCTTGACGTGACCGAGCGCGAGGTGGCGGCGATCGTGGAGATCCCCACCAATTCCGGCTCATCGGTGAAGCAGTGGGCCATAGCCAAGGACCACACGTGGCTCATGCCCATCCCCGAACCCGGCAGCGAAGCAGCCAAGACCACCAGCGCTAAGATCTATGAGGACGCGGAGAACGTCATGCACATCAAAGACGTGCCCATCGGCACCAAAGCCGAGATAGGCAAGGAGTGCGCCGATAGCAATGTGAACAACGCCTTGGATATCATCTCCGGTATGACTACAGAGCTCGCTGACCAGGTGAAAGAGGTCTCGGCTGGCGGTACAGCGGAAACGACGCTCATCCTGGACAACGGTGTGGAAGTGGCCTTCGGCCGCGCCGAGGACATTCGCGATAAGGAGCGCGTGGTGTTGGAGATCCTCGCCCAAAACCCCGATGGCGTCTCTTATATAAACGTTCGTATGGTCAAGACGCCCACTTGGCGCGCAATTTAGTTGCAAACACCCGTTCATCGTGTAGAATTATCATCGGGTAATTTATAGGATTTATCGCAGCTTAAATGGAAAACGATTAAGGGAGTGGTCATGCCTATCAATCTTGCCTCGGAGCACTTGGCGGTCATCAAAGTAGTGGGTGTGGGCGGCGGCGGCACCAATGCCGTGAACCGCATGGTTGAAGCCGGTGTCCAGGGCGTCGAATTCATCGCCGTCAATACCGATCGTCAGGCATTGCTCATGTCCGATGCCGACAAGACCGTTCATATCGGCGAAGACCTCACCCGAGGCCTCGGTGCCGGAGCGAACCCCGAGGTGGGCGCACAGGCTGCCGAGGAGAGCCGCGATGAGCTTCGCAGCGTGCTTGCCGAAGCCGATATGGTGTTCGTCACCGCTGGCGAAGGCGGCGGCACCGGC
>CAZKKN010000024.1:27132-28873 GCA_964553375.1 uncultured Eggerthellaceae bacterium
TCGCCCGGGAAGAGATAGGTGCCCTCACCGTGGGCATCGTGACCAAGCCCTTCTCCTTCGAGGGTCGCACCCGTCGCAACCAAGCCGACCAAGGCGTGGAGCTTCTGGGCCAGATGGTCGATACGCTCATCGTGATCCCCAACGACCGCCTGCTTGAGGTGGTGGACAAGAAGACCTCCATGCTGGATGCCTTCCGCATCGCCGACGATACCCTTCGCCAGGGCATCCAGGGCGTCACGGACCTCATCACCATCCCCGGCCTCATCAACTTGGACTTCGCGGACATCCGCACCGTTATGAAGGATGCCGGCACCGCCATGATGGGCATCGGCATCGCCACTGGCGAGAACCGGGCGCTCGATGCAGCCCAGCAGGCCACGAATTCCAACTTGCTGGAGACCACCATCGCGGGTGCCTCGCGGGTGCTCTTCTCCATCGCAGGCGGCCCCGACCTCACGCTTACCGAGGTGGACGCCGCTGCGCGCATCGTTGAGTCTTGCGCTGACGAGAACGCCAATATCATCTACGGTCAGATCGTGGACGAGTCCATGGGGGATGCGGTGCGCATCACGGTGATCGCCACGGGTTTCGCGGCCAACCAGCAGGGACAGAGCGCTTTCAGCCGCGATTTCACCCGGCAGGATTCCTACGTATCCAAGCTGGGCGGCTCCTCTTCTACCACCACGACGAAGACGACCGCGACAACCACCACTACCAGCACGTCGGCTCCGGCGCCCTATAACTCCGGTTCGCTTCCCACCCGCACCTCCCAAAGCGTGGGCGGGCGCATCTCCAGCGAAGATTACATCCCGGATTTCCTGAAGCGCTCCTAAGCCGGGGGTATCTTGGATAGCAAAGCCGCGCTTCCGCTGCCAACGTTGAATGCGCTCCCTTTGGGGGCGCATTCTCTTTTAGCGCTCACCGATCCGGCCCTTTTCGAGCGCTGCGGGGTGCGCATCGCTTTCACCGGTCGCGCTGGAGGTGTGAGCGAGAGCTGTTTCGCATCGCTGAACTGCGGCGGAGCCGTTGGCGATGAGCCGCAGGCGGTGGCTGAGAACAGGCGCAGGGTAGCCCAGGCCCTAGGGGCGGAAGGGGCGCCGCTGCTCGTGCCCAAACAAGTCCATGGCACCTCCCTGGTCACAGTGGATAGCGTGGAGGATGAGGCCCTTGCCGCTGCCCGAGAGGCGGCCTTGGCCGGAGCCGATGGTCTGGTGGTGGCTGTGCCTGATGTGATGGCTCTCCTCAACTTCGCCGACTGCCTGCCGCTTATCCTGGTAGCTCCAAGCGGGCGGTTCGCCGTGCTCCACGCCGGATGGCGCGGGGCGGTGGCGGGCATCGCTGCCAAGGGCCTTAGGGCGCTCTGCCAGCTTGATCCGTGCGACCCTGCGGAGGTGAATGCCTACATCGGTCCCCACATCCGCTCTTGCTGCTTCGAGGTGGGGTCGGATGTGGCCAAGCGCTTCCAGGATGCCTTCGACTCTGAACGGCTCCCGGGGCTCGTAGCAGCGGTGCCCGATGCGGATCATGTGAGCCTTGCCGCTGCCGTGACCCGCGATCTGGTAGGGGCCGGGGTCTTGCCCGAGCGCATCGTTGATGCGGGGATCTGCACCCAGTGCAACCCGGAGCGCTACTTCTCCTACCGCGCCACCCAGGGCCATTGCGGCCGTCACACCGCCGTCGCTTTTCGGCATGTCAGGGGACGGGGATGATGGCATGAGGGGGGCATGTCTGGGGACGTGTT
>CAZKKN010000025.1:0-27522 GCA_964553375.1 uncultured Eggerthellaceae bacterium
AAATGGCAGACACTCAATACGGCCTGCTCGTTGACTATAGATTCTTTTCCGGCAATCACGCTGCTGAGATTGCTTGCAAGGAAGAACTTGGTCTCCCGCTCGAGCAGTTTGGTATCAAAGAAGTAGAAGTCGGCCCCTTCCGCAAGGCTGAAGGCGACATGGGCGATGCTTGGGAATGGTTCTACATTCCTTGCCCCACGTCCATCTTCTCCGAGCACTGGGGAGCCGGTGGGGATAAGGCCGGCCAGCGTCCCCTTGCTGTGCAGGTTGAGGAATCCGCATCTATGTACTACGGTACTCTCGACGAGATGTATGCGAAGATGCAGGAGTTCGATCGCCCGACCGTTCTGTTCCGTCTCTAAGCGACTGTGTTAAACTTTGGTGCGGCTGCATATGTGGCCGCACCTGGAAACTTAGGACCTATAGGAGGGACATCAATGGATCGTGAAGAACTGCTGAAGCTTGAGAACACCGAGATCGCTGAGATGCTGAACAACCTCTTGCTCGAGGGCAAGTCCAAGGATGAAGCTGAAGCCGAACTCGGTCTTACCGCTGCTGACCTCATGAAGCAGAATATCTTCTTCGTGAAGGATAAGTACTTGGCCCGTGCCTGGTCTGGCTACACCAGCACCAAGCGCTCCGGCAATGAGTACAAAGAAGTCGAAGGCGGCTGGCGCGGCGATCCCAAGGACTTCAAGGGCCGCTCCTTCTAGTTCTTATCGCTGAGCTTGTCCGACCACGAAAGGCAGTATAAAAGGTATGGCAACTGAAGAGGAAATAGCTCAGGAAGGGCGGTTGACCACCGAGCAGGAGGTCATCTTGTACAGCATTGCGTTGCGTCAAGATGAACTCGGCCGTCAGCAGACCAATGTGCTGTTGGAAAAGGTGCTCGCCGATCCCATCTACCAAGAGCTTTTCGATCGTGAATTGCTCACGTACCAGCTGTACGATTACGGCAAAGAGGGCACCCCGAAAGTGGCGAACCTCATCGTCACCCTGAAGGGTACCCGCTACTGCATCATGTATGCAGACGAGATCGAGCCTAATATGCGCTGGGATGTGGCCGGAAGGCTTCGCAAATAGATTCACCGCTTTGCAGCGAATCTGACCCGCAGTTATCTGCGGGTCTTTTTTTTGCGCGTGAAAGGCCTTGGCATTTCGCTCCTTGGGCATCCGGTTCGAAGGTCGGGTTCTGGTCTTGATGCTCCGATTCTCATTCATCCGGTTTCACGGTTGCGTACCGGTATCGGCGCTTCGCCTCTTAACCGTGCGGTTTCAAGGTCGCGCATTTCTGAGGTAGCACAGGCGCAGCGGTAGCCCAACATGCAGCAAGCGAGTACAATTACCCTATGTGATCGCAAGATGGATTTACGGGGTGAAGCTGTGGCTTTCAATGTGAACCATGGTCTTATCATGCGCGGGTTCGAGACAGTCCTGCCCAATGGTGATGTGTTCTATGCCCCCCTGGTTCCTACACCGGGAAAGACAGGTGCGGCCGCTGTTGAATCCATTGACCTGGCACCCAAGCAAACCTCTTCACTTCGCTCTTTCACCGCCTCTGACGGCTCGCGCTATGACTATGTGGTGATTAACGACGAATATGTGAGCATTGAATCCTGCCAGAGCGTTTCAGCTGTCCTTGAGTTCCCGGAGAGGATAGAAGACCTTGCGGTGCTCGCCTTAGGGCCGGAGGTCTGCGCTGAAAACGAGCAGGTTGAGCAGATCATCATCCCTGATTCGGTGCGCAAGATCGGCGCTTGCGCTTTTCGTTTGTGCCCCCATTTGCGTTTCATCCGCTTCCCAGCGCTGCTTCAGGATTATTCCGCCTCCTGGGTGCAGCATTGCGATGCCTTGGAGGCAATGGTGCTGCCGGGGCAGCTGGAAGTCCTGAACCGGGCTGTCTTCGACCATCCTTCCCTGCGCGCGCTCGGTTTGGGTGCAGCGGTACGGGAGGTGGAACCGGGGGCTTGCGAGAAGGCGGATCTGGTAGAGCTTTCCATAGACCCTGCAAATCCTCATCTCATCACCGACGGCATCGCAATCTACAGCTCTGATGGAAAAGAGCTGAAAGCCTTGGTGAGGTCGGCGGAGACTTACGAGGTCTTAGACGGGTGCACTGTTGTTGGTAAGAAAGCCGCCAAGGGGAGGCAATCCCTGCGCGCGGTCAGGCTTCCCTCTACGCTGGAGCGCATCTCCCCGTATGGCTTCGCCCATAGCGGCCTTGAGGCCGTGGAGCTTCCGAAGGGCCTTGAATCAATCGGTGAGCGAGCGTTCTTCCATTGCTCTGAGCTGCGAGAAGCCGTACTCAACGAAGGGCTCATCCGCATCGATGATGCGGCTTTCGCAGAATCGTCCCTAGAAGGGCTCATCATTCCGGCAAGCCTTGAGCATCTGGGCACCTCGGTTACGCTGAAGACGGCTGTGACCTATGAAGGCCCCCAGGCATCCTATGGCATAAGCGAAGCGTCCCCCCATTTGTTCTACGATGGCCATGGGGGAGTGTATCGGCGCGGCGAGGATGGCATCCACTTCATACAGTTGGTGGACGGTCAGCGGAAGGCCTATGAGGTGTTCGCAGGCACGAAGGTGATCGATGCCTACTCCTTCGCCTTCCACGATTTCATCGAATCGGTGGTGCTCCCTGAAGGGGCGGAGCGCATTGAGCCGAGCGCCTTCCGCGTCTGCCGTAGGCTGAAATCGGTGGAATTGCCGGAAAGCCTCGTCTTCATCGGCAAGGAAGCGTTCATCGATACGGTCCTGGAATCCCTGCGCATCCCGGCATCTTTGGAAACGGTGGACGAAGATGCGCTTGTGACCGCCGGCGCCCATCACAGCGGCGAGCCCTTCTCGCTTCATCACCTGGAGGTTTCCCCTGAAAACGAGCATTTCTACTGCGAGTCGGGGATACTCTGTAAGCGGGGGGAATATGGCGATCGGGCTCTTTTGTTCGACGATGCCACCCCCGTGGTGCGCATTCCCGATGGGGTTTCTTCCATTGCGCCTTACGCCTTCAACAACGCGCGGTCCATCCGTCAGATCTTCATCGGCCCGAATCTGAAGACCATCGCGGTTTGCGGCTTGACCACCTGGTCTATGATCGAGCGCATCGATATCACGTTGCCCGAGCCCGAGGAGGGGCGCACGCATTTCGTCATCGAGTTCCCTGCTACCGACAAAGCGCTCCATGAGATATCCATCTCCCTGGGCGGCTCCAGCTGGGTCAATGTGCCAGAGATATTCCGTCACTACGACAATTGCCTTGCAAGCGCCCATGATTATCACAACAACGAGGGAGTATCCCCCTACGAGCAGGCTACACGCATTCTAAAGCGGCTGGATGACCCCATCTTCCTCACTCCGGTGAATCGCTCGATGGTCGAGCGGGTGGTACGCCTGAACCTTCTTGAGATATGCGTTGATATCGCCCGTCACGACGACCGGCGTGCATTCTTGGGCCTGGTAGATCATGGCTTTTTGGATGCCGCGAACATCGAGGAGGCCATCATGGCCATACGCCCCCTACAAGATGCAGCCATGACCGGGTATCTCCTGGAGCTCAAGCGCAAGCGTTTCAGCCAGCGGACCTATGATTTTGAACTGTGAGGCATCATGGTAGCCGTTGACGAACAACAACTGCGCTGGGAGCGGGCCTGCGAACTGGGCTTGGATGTACTCGATGAGGCGCGGGTCCAGCTCATGTTGAAGTTCCGCTTCCTCGACCGCGCCCTTTGGCGTATGGAGGCCGAGCCTTTCGCCATCCGCAACGGCTACGCCTTGGCCACCGATGGCTCCAAGGTCTATTACGATGCCGACCTGCTTTTGGGGCGGTTCCAGGAATCCTTCGATGAGCTGGTGCGCGATTACCTGCAGCTGGTGATGCATTGCATCTTCCGCCACCCGTTCGATGAGGCTCACGACCGAACCGATGCTTGGTGGCTCACCTGCGATATCATCGCCGAAAGCGCCGCCCTTGAGCTTTGCGGCGGACGATTCCCCAGCGAGCAGGACGTTGCACGCCGCCAAGCGCTCTCGGAGCTCAAGCTCCTTTGCGGTGTCCTCACCCCGGGTCGTCTCTACCAGCTTCTCGTCAAGGCGTATAGCGCTCCCCAGGGCTCGGTTTACCAGGGCTTGGGGCCTGGGCGCTTAAATGAGCTGGCGGCGCTGTTCCAACGCGACAACCACGAGGCGTGGCCCGGTTACGGTGAAGGCCCGGTTGAGGAGAAGCCCGGGGAGGTCCAAGAGCTGGAGCAGCCCGATGAGAGCTCAACAGAGACCACTGCGGAATCCGAGCTCAAGGAGATGATGGCCTCTGGGGAGAGCGCAAACGATCAGGAGAATCGAAACGAGCGGCCACAAGATGCCGCCGGGGATTCCCAAAGCGCCGATGAGGAGGAATCCAGCGGCGCTTCAGATGAGGCGAGCGAGGCCTCCGAGACCGATCAGGCAGATGAGGGTTTGGAATCCTCTTGGCAGGGCACCTCTTCTTCAAGTGATGAGACCGAGGAGGTCCACGACGAGAAATCCGCTGAAGAGCGCGATTGGGAGGAGATCGCCAAGCAGATCGAGGTGAACCTGGAGACCTTCAGCAAGGAATGGGGTGAGGAAGCCGGAAGCCTCATGGCATCCTTGCGCATCGCCAACCGGAAGCGCTATGACTACTCGGAGTTCTTGCGGCGATTCGCTCAGCTCACCGAGGAGATGAAGGTGAACGACGACGAATACGACTACATCTTCTACACCTACGGGCTGAAGCTTTACGGCGATATGCCGCTCATCGAGCCTTTGGAATACAAGGAAACCCAGCGCATCAGGGATTTCGTGATAGCCATCGATACGTCTGAATCGTGCCAGGGAGACCTGATCAAGCGCTTTTTGGAGCATACCTTCACCATTTTGAAGAATCAGGAGGATTTCGCCCATAAGGTGAACATCCACGTGATCCAGTGCGATGCGAAGGTGCAGGCCGACACGAGGATCCAAGACCTTCGCGCCATAGATTCCTTCCTGGACGGTTTCTTCGTGCGCGGTATGGGCGGCACCGACTTCCGTCCGGTGTTCGGTTATATCGATGATCTGCGTGCCCAAGGCGAGCTCAGTGAGATGAAGGGGCTCCTCTATTTCACCGACGGCCTGGGGACGTTTCCGGAGAAGGCCCCGGATTTCGATACGGCCTTCGTGTTCGTGGATACAGGAGAGGCCCTCACCCCGAAGGTGCCGCCTTGGGCCATGAAGGTGGTGCTTGACGAGGAGGGCATCGGAGAGCTGAAACAGGGAGTCTAGATTAGCGAGGTAGCGGAAAGGATTGCGACCATGATGAACATCCAAGCGGCGAAAGACCAGATCAAGGACACGATCCAGGCCTATCTGGAGCGGGATGAAGCGGGTCTTTACGTCATCGAGCCGCTGCATCAGCGTCCCATCTTCTTGGTGGGAGCGCCGGGAATAGGCAAGACGGCGATCATCGAGCAGATCGCTCAGGAGATGGGCATCGGTACGGTGTCCTATTCCATGACCCATCACACCCGCCAAAGCGCTTTGGGTCTGCCGCGCATCGTCCATCGGGACTTCGAAGGCTTCGAATACGAGGCTTCGGAATACACCATGAGTGAGATCGTGGGAGCAATCTATGACTATATGGAGCGCACTGGCGAGAAGCGCGGCATCCTCTTCCTTGACGAGATAAACTGCGTCTCCGAAACGCTCTATCCCTCCATGCTCCAATTCTTGCAGTTCAAGACATTCGGGCGCCACCGTGTGCCAGAGGATTGGGTCATCGTGTGCGCGGGAAACCCGCCCGAGTACAACAAATCCGTCCATGATTTCGATGTGGTGACCCTTGACCGTTTGCGTGAGATAGATGTGGAGCCCGACTACCCAACGTGGAAGCGCTATGCCACAGCAAAGGGCATCCATCCGGCCGTCACCACGTTCTTGGAGGCCAAGCCCGATTGCTTCTATTCGGTGGAATCCAAGCCCGGCGGCGGCAAGAGCTTCGTCACCGCTCGCGGTTGGGAGGATCTAGCAGAGGTGATCGCCCTTTACGAGCGCATGGGCAAGCCCTGCGACCGCGACCTGTTCATCCAGTTCCTGCGCGATGACGATATCGCAGACCGCTTCGCCGTTTACTACGCCCTCTTCGAGAAGTACCGCTCGGATTATCAGGTGGGTCGCATCTTGGCGGGGGATGCCACCGATGAGATAGCCCAGCGGGCCAAGGAGGCCGAATTCGATGAGCGTATCGCGCTTCTGGGGCTTTTGCTGGACGCTTTGGGCACCCAGTGCAGCGCCGCCTTGGATACGGAGAGCGTAGCGGTGGAGCTGCGCGATGAGCTGCGGGCTGCGAAGCCTTCCATCTTGGAAGGAGCTTCTGTGGAAGGGACCTTAGGGGAGGCGTTGCGCCAGCGCCAGGCAGAACTGGAGCGGAAGGTGAGCGCCGGGATCATCGGTACGGCTGAACGTCGCCAGGAGTCCTTGGCGATCCGCCGTTTGCGGGAGATCATCGCCGCCTGCACCTGCGCGGGAACCGAAGCGGGGCCCGATGCCTTCACCACGATCCAGGAGGCCTACAAAGCAGACGTTGCCGCCATTGAGCCGCTCGTCCAGGAGGCCTCCCGCAGCCTGGATAACGCTTTCGCCTTCATAGAGCGCGTCTTCGGCAACGGCCGGGAGATGATCGTCTTTTTGGCCGAGCTTTCCACGCGCTTGGCCACCACTCGCTTCATCGCGCACTTCGGCTCCGATAGCTATTATCGCCATAACGATGAGCTGCAGGTGGATCAGACCAGGAAGACCTTGAGCGATCGGGTGAGCGAGCTTGCGGACCTCAGTGCCGCAGAGCAGGGGACCGGGGAAGGCAATTCCTTGGATATGGGAAGCGCGGTGGGACTGAGCCGCCGTACCGCCCCGGATCGGGCTGCCAAGGCAACCGAAGGGCGGGAGACGGCGTTGAAGCCTTCGGCCCCCTCCGGCGCCGACCCCGATCTTCTCAGGCAGTACTATGACGATAAGCAGATAGAATACGGATTTTGCAGCGTCTGCCGGATGAATCTCCCCAATCTCTATGGCAAGCGGGTGCTAGATGTGGGATGCCGCCGCGGCATGGGGGTCTATAAGCTCTCTTCGAAGGTAGGACCCAAGGGTTACGTGATAGGTGTGGATTGGGTGTCGGACTATATTGCCGAGGCGAAGGCCGGGGTGGAGCATGCAACGCGCAAGAATCATCTGCGCGAACCCAACATGGAGCTTCATGTGGCCTATCCCGAGGACCTCATGATGGCCGGTGTGGGTGACAGCTCGGTGGATGCCCTCTACATCAACAACATCATCACCTTGGTATATGACGTGGATGCAGCCTTGGCGGAATTCGCCCGGGTGCTCAAGCCCGGCGGCATGCTCATCTGCGAGACGGTCTTCGCCGATCGGGAGCGTGACCAGGAGGTGGTAGCCCAAGCACGGGCCATCGGCAACAGCATCCAGGCCGCTGAGACCCAAGATCGCTTCTTTGAGCGCCTGGCTGCTGCGGGCTTCGGCTCACCGAAGCTCGTAGAGGAATACGCCGTGGTTCCCTCCCAAGGGGTCACGCCTGACCGCGAGGTTGATATAATCCCCGATGACGAGGATATTCGCTACCGAGCCGTTGCCCTTAATATCTTGAAATCCTGATTCCGATAAGCATCCGATAGGTTAGAATCTATGCCTGGCTTCCAATAGGGGGGAAGCCGGGCATTCTTCATTTTTCGGGTAAAGGAATAACAATGAAACCTTATAAGAGTGTGATCTACAGTTTCCTGCTGGGTGGATTGTTCGCGCTGATCGCTCAAGCGATCCTGTCGTTTTGGCAATTCGCGCTCACGGGAACCCCTATGGAGTTCTTCACTGGCGGCGCAACGCTGGTCTCCATGGGCGTCATAGGCTGCATCCTCGGCGGCCTGGGAATCTATCAGTATTTCGAGGAATGGGCAACCTTCGGGGCGCTGTTGCCGTTCTCGGGCTTCGCCATGGCCGTGGGCATGAAGGCTGTGGGACCCTGGACCAAGAACAATGAGACCATGGGCAAGTGTGTCTGGAATTGCGTGTGGTTCGTGGTTTGGTTCAATGTGGTGTTCATGGCCATCTGCGTGGCCATCGGTTATCTCTGCGGCCTGATGGGCGTCCAGCCTGGTCAGAACCTGGGCGTGCCTAAGACCGAGGGCGGCATGCTCTTCTTCAACGCCTTCTGGGTGGGCGGCCTGCTCGCTGCCGTCTTCCAGATCCTGTTCTTGGTATGCAAATCCATCACCTCGAAGACCACGCCGCTCTACATCCTGATGACGGCCTGGATGGTGGGCGCGATCCTTGCGCCCTTCGGCATCTCCGGCGCTTTGGCGAACTTCGCCGGTCAGGGCTTCTCGGTCATGATCACTGTGGGTGGCTATAACACCTACAACATCGGCATGGATCTGTTCCTCGGTGGTGAGCATGCCATGGCCGGTCTGGTCCATCTGGGCTCGTTCGCATTGGCCGTGTGCGGCCTGGCCCTCACGGCGCTCTTCACCTTCTGGATCTACAACGGCGTTTACGGCCGCAAACCCCTGGATGAAGTGCATGCCGAGAAGGCCCTCCATGCTTTGGAGGAGTTGGGCTACGACGCTTCCATGATCAAGGTGAAAAACGTTGAGGAGCTGGAAGGCTTCGATGTGGACTCCAACAACGGCACGCCCCTTGGGGAAGGCGAGGCGGTTCTCGCATAGCTTGCCGGGAGAAATGGAGCGCCTGGGTTCGTTACAAGGGCGCACGGAAGGCCGCATCTACCAGGTGCGGCCTTCTTTCATCTGCTAGTGCACAACGGGACGCAGGTCAACCTCTTGAAGGGCCAGGCCCGCTTCGTCTTGCTCAAGCACGTTGAACGATACCGCCGGGCTCACTGCAACATCGTGCAAGGCATCCAGATAGGCGAGGGGGAAGCACAAGGATCCCTCCTCCTCCAAATCGAGGAAGCTCTCGCAACCTGCGGCCCGCAGCGCATCGAAAGCCGGGTCGATATCGTCTCCGAATACCTTGCCGCACTTCAGGAAGAAATCCCCTTCATCGAAGCTATAGCACGGGTGCAGGTTCGCGCCCCGTTCGTTTCGCTGTCGCATCTCGCTTCGGTGCTTGTTATCAAGCGAGCAGTAGTGCATGCCGAAGGGCACCTGGGTCTCAATGCCATAGAGCATGAGGGATAAGGCCAGCTCCTCGCTTCCCGCCACGGGCAGGCCCCCGGAATAGCCGTAGTCGTACATCACGTCGAATGGCGGGTTACGGATCGAGAAACCCCGTGCGGCGAATTCCTCCCAGCTGTGGAAGGGGAAGCAGAATTCCAATAGGTTCACACCGTCGATGCCGATCTGCGCCCAGGCATCGAACAGCTCCTTCATGGACTCTTCGGTGCCGGGGATGATGGGCATCTCCACCATAACCGAGGGAATGTAGCGCTTGGCTAAGGCCATGGCGCGAAGGACGCGCTGCTGCATCTCAGGCGTGTCGTCCTGTTTCACCGAGAAGCGGATCTCGTAGAGCCCGGCATCGCGCAGGGCTTCAGCCGCCTTCTCGGTTAGCAGGTCACCTGAGGTGTACATGCGCAGATGGGCCTCAGGGTAGGCCTCGCGGGCCTCTTTCAGGAACTCCAGGGACTGGTCAAGGAGCAGCAACGGCTCGCCTCCGGTGAGCCCGATTGCCGCCAGGCTCTCGCAGCGCCGACGCGTGTCCGCCAGGCCTTCCTGCCAAGGGCAGCCCTCGGACACGAAGCGCTCATAGTCTGCCACGTTGTAGTTGAAGCAGAAGTAACAATCCCGGTGGCATTTGAAGGTGGTGGAGAAGGTCTCGGACCCGCCGGTGCCGGTGCATTCCACGCAAGCCTTGGATTGCCAGCCCCAGAGGATGGACGCGCCCGCATTCAGGAACTGTGCGCCAGCCTGTGCGAGGCGTTCTCGCAGTGAGGCTATGGCCCGGTCGTTTTCCCCTTCGTCTGCGAAGGCGATGCCCTTGCCCTCCAGGGTCTGAATGTAGCGCTCCCGCGTGGTTCGGTGTTCATCAATTGCTCTATTGAGCAGTTCGTTCGCCATTCTCTCTCCTCAAAGGGTCTGTCCGTTCAAGCGAGAGCCAGGCTCGCCCTTGGCTTCGCCCGGCGAAAACCGTGATGCTTGCGCATCATATCACGATTTTCTTGGGTTGCAGAATCGGGCTCACCTGCTCTCGCTTGGGTTGTATGCCCTATATTACTTGAGCTTCCGCCCGAAGGCATCAACCTGTTGCTCCAAGATGCAATGACAGTGAAGTCACTATGAAAAAGTGTGCGTTCATATGGTTTTTGTTTTGTATAACGCCTTTCGGTCGCGGACTCGCTTGGCTTCGAGCTGCGAAAACGGCGATGCTACGCATCATATCGCCGTTTTCTTGCTCTGCAGAATCGCTCGCCCCGCGACCGAAAAGCCACAAAACTAGTTATCGGATGCTCTCATGGATCTCTTGGAGCGACTTCACTGCCTTGGACCCGGTGGCCTTCACGGTCTTGATGCCTTCGGCGGAAGCCAGCCCCGCCGCCATGGTGGTCATGTAAGCCACATGTGCCTTGATGGCCGCCCGGCGGATCAAGCCGCCGTCGTCGGCGGATTTCGTAGAAGTGGACGGGGTGTTGATTATCAGGTCCACATCGTGATTCGTGATGAGGTCGAGCAGATTCGGCCGCCCTTCGGATGCCTTCAGGGTGAGCGTTGCCGGAACGCCGGCTTCCACCAGGGCATCGCGGGTGCCCTTGGTGGCCACTATCTCGAATCCCGCATCAACGAAGGCCCGACCCAAGCGCGCAAGCTCGGGTTTGTCGTGGTCGGATACGCTGATAAGCACCGTGCCCGAGAGGGGCAGCAGCGTTTGAGTGGCCTCTTGGGATTTGTAGAAGGCCTCACCGAAGGTGCCCGCCAGGCCCAACACCTCGCCGGTGGAGCGCATCTCGGGTCCCAGCACCGGGTCGACCTCTGGGAACATGTTGAAGGGGAAGACCGCCTCTTTCACGCCATAATGGCTGTAGGTGACATCCTTCAGCGCCGGCACCGGTGAGGGGTTGCCCGTAAGCGGCATGGTGATGACCTCGGTGGCGATCTGGACCATGCTTATGCCGCAGACCTTCGAGACCAAGGGCACCGTACGCGACGCACGAGGATTTGCCTCCAGCACGTAGACGGTGTCGTTCTCTATGGCGTATTGGATGTTCATGAGGCCCCGCACGTGCATGGCCTCGGCTATCAGGCGTGTGTACTCCTTGATCTTCGCCAGGTTGGCATCGGAGATGTTGATGGAGGGGAGGATGGCTGCCGAGTCGCCGGAATGGATGCCGGCAAGCTCCACATGCTCCATCACCGCAGGAACATAGGCCAGCTCGCCGTCGCAGATGGCATCGGCTTCGCATTCCAGGGCGTTGTTGAGGAAGCGGTCGATCAGGATGGGGCGATCGGGGGTGACGCCTACCGCTGCCGCCATGTAGGAGCGCAGGTTCTCATCGTCGTAAACCACTTCCATGCCGCGGCCGCCCAGCACATAGCTCGGACGCACCATCACCGGATAGCCTATTGCATGGGCGATTTGAAGCGCCTCATCCACATCTATGGCCATCCCGGCTTCCGGCATGGGGATGTTTAGGCGGTCCATGACCTCACGGAAGCGGTCGCGGTCCTCGGCCAGGTCGATGATCTCCGGACTCGTGCCCAGGATGTTCACCCCGGCCGCCTGAAGCTCGCTTGCCAGGTTCAGCGGCGTTTGGCCGCCGAATTGGGCGATGACCCCCAAGGGCTTCTCCTTGTGGTAGATGGAAAGCACATCCTCGGTGGTCAGAGGCTCGAAGTAGAGCTTGTCGGAGGTGTCGTAGTCGGTGGAGACCGTCTCGGGGTTGCAGTTGACGATGATGGTCTGAAAGCCCAGGCGCTTCAGGGATTTGGCCGCATGGACGCAGCAGTAGTCGAACTCGATGCCCTGGCCGATGCGGTTGGGGCCGCCCCCCAGGATCATCACCTTGCGCCCGTTGCTCACCGGATCGGCATCGGGGCCGTTGTAGGTGGAATAGTAATAGGCGGAATCCTCGGTGGAGCTCACATGGACTCCTTGCCAAGCCTCGGTCACGCCGATAGCCTCCCGGCGCTCCCGGATGTCCGCCTCGGGGATGGCCAGCAGCTGGGAGAGGTAGCGGTCGGCGAAACCATCCTTCTTCGCCTGCTCCAGCATGGGGTCGGGGGGCATGAGGCCGGGATTGTCCTCGGCGAAGCGGCGGATCTTCTCCTCTTCGGCCACGAGCTCTGCCATCTGCTCGATGAACCAGCGTTTTATCTTGGTGAGCTCGAAGAGCTCTTCCACGGTTGCGCCCTTGCGCAGCGCCTCATACATCACGAATTGACGCTCGCTTGTGGGGGTGACGAGCATCGCCAGCAGCTCCTCTTTGGACTTCTCGTTGAAATCCTTGGCGAATCCCAGGCCATAGCGACCCTTCTCCAAAGAGCGGATGGCCTTCTGGAAGGCCTCCTTATAGGTCTTGCCGATGGCCATGACCTCGCCTACGGCGCGCATCTGGGTGCCCAGCTTATCTTCCACGCCCTTGAATTTCTCGAAGGCCCAACGGGCGAACTTGATCACCACGTAATCGCCGTCGGCCACATATCTATCCAGGGTGCCGTATTTGCCGCAGGGGATCTCGTCAAGGGTGAGTCCGCTTGCCAACATGGAGCTGATAAGCGCGATGGGAAAGCCGGTGGCTTTAGAGGCCAAGGCGGAAGAACGGGAGGTGCGGGGATTGATCTCTATGATTATGTCCCGGTCGCTTACCGGGTCATGTGCCCACTGCACGTTGGTGCCGCCAATGACTTTCACCGCATCCACGATGCGGTAGGACTTCTCTTGGAGCCGGTCGATGGTCGCCTGATCGATCGTCTGCATGGGTGCGGCGCAGAAGGAATCGCCGGTGTGCACACCCATCGGGTCGATGTTCTCGATGGTGCACACGGTGATCATCTGCCCCTTGGCATCGCGCACCACTTCGAATTCCAGCTCCTCCCACCCAAGGACGCTCTCTTCCACGAGCACCTCGGTGACCGGGGAGGCTGCAAGGCCGCGGGCTACCACGGTGCGCAGCTCCTCCACGTTATACACCAGGCCGCCCCCTGTGCCGCCCATGGTGTAGGCAGGGCGCAGCACGCAAGGATAGCCCAGCTCATCGGCAATGGCCTCGGCCTCATCCACCGTGTGGGCCACAGCCGAGCGGGCCATTTCTATACCGAGCTGCGCCATGGTCTGCTTGAAGATATCGCGGTCTTCGCCCCGCTCGATGGCGTCGATGGGAGTGCCGATCACCTCCACGCCGTAACGCTCGAGCACGCCGGCTTCGGCCAGGGCGCTGGAGAGGTTGAGCCCTGATTGGCCGCCCAGGTTCGGCAGCAGGGCATCGGGGCGCTCCTTGGCGATGATCTCGGTCAGGCGCTCCACGTTCAACGGCTCGATATAGACCGCATCGGCTGTTTCCGGATCGGTCATGATGGTGGCGGGATTGGAATTCACAAGCACTATCTCATATCCCAGATTGCGCAGGGCCTTGCAGGCCTGGGTACCGGAATAATCGAACTCGCAGGCTTGGCCTATAATGATGGGGCCGGACCCGATGATGAGGATCTTCTTGACGTCGTCACGTTTCGGCATGGCCAGCACTCCTTTATCCGCGGTTTAGTCCGCAAACCATTGTAAAGCAGCCCTGGCCCAATGTAGGTAAAACTGGATTAAAGGAGCTAACTTGGTCGCTTTTGACGAAGCCTGCGGCTATATCTTCGATTGCGATGGGACGCTGCTGGATACCTTGGATGCTTGGGCAACCGCCGAGGAGATGCTCTTCGCTGCCGCAGGTCCGCTCACCGAGGCCCAGCAAGACGAACTCCACGCCGCCCCCTTCGAGGAGGCAGCGCGCATCCTCCACGAGCGCTACGGTGTGGCCGAAAGCAGTCAGGCCATCCTGGATCATCTGGAGGGCTACCTCATGCCCTTTTACAGCAGCCACGCAGACCCGCTGCCGGGTGCACGGGAGCTGGTGCGTTCCTTGGCGAGCCGCGGCGCCCGGTGCGTAGTGGTCTCATCCAGCCCCCAGCGCTACCTGCGGGCGGGACTGGAGAAGGCGGGGATCCTCGATTGCTTCTGCGCGCTCGTCTCCACTGAGGATACGGGCATCTCCAAGGAAGACCCGGCGATCTATCGTCATGCATGCGAGGTTTTGGGCTGCGCTCCGGAAACGGTTTGGGCTGTGGAAGATGCCCCCTATGCCATAAAGGTGTTGGGAAGTTGCGGCATCAACACCTTGGGAGTGGGCAATGGCTGCAGCGATGAGCGCCGACGTGAGCTGCGCGCTTGCGCCACCGCCTACGCCGAGACCTTGGAGGATGTTCTTTAAGGGTTTTCCGGTCGGGCGCGCATCTTTAGAAGTCGAATGCGAGCAGGGAGCGGAAATGCTCCGAGTCCGCCCGAAGCTGCGAAGGCGAGCCGTCCAGGATCACCGCGCCATCCTCCAAGAAGATCACGCGGTCGAAGCGGTCGATATCGCCTAAGTGGTGGGTGACCACTATGAGGGTGCGGTCTGCCGCCACCTGGAATAAGGTGTGGCAGAGAGCCCGCTCGGTTGCGGGGTCCAAGGCGCTGAACGGCTCATCCAAAGCCAGGATGCCGCGTTTACCCAGAAGCACCCGTGCAAGGGCCAGGCGATGGGCCTCGCCTCCGGAAAAGCCCACGCCACGCTCACCGATGGGGGTATCGAGCCCAGCGGGAAGCGATGCCAGCTTCTCGCCCAGACCCACCGCCTTCAGGCAAGCATCCAGCTCTTCGTCGGTGATACCCGTGCGGCCCAAGGTGAGATTCTCCCGTAAGCTGCGATCCAAGATGTAGGGACTTTGATTGAGGTGACCCGAGGCTTGGGAAGGGTCGGCTGCTCGGTTATCCGCATCGATGAAGCGGATGGAACCGGCGGTGATGGGCACCGTTTTGCGAAGCGCGGAGAGCAAGGTGGTCTTGCCCGATCCGCTACGGCCTAAGATGGCCACTTTCTGTCCAGGTGGGATGGTCAAAGAAACATCCCGAAGCGCCGCTTCCTTCGCCTCGGGATAAGTGCAGCTTACGTGGTCCAACACCAGGGTACCCGAACCAGTGTGGGAGCTATAGGTCCCTTTCTTCTCTTCGGGGACCGGATGGGCCTTTTCGCTTGGAGCCTTTGCGAGGAAGCCGTTGATGGACTTCAGGGCTTCCGTATGCTCAGGAGCTTGGGAAAGCGATGCGGGCAGCAATAAGAAGACCTCGATGAGCGGGAAGAAGCCGAGGGCGAAAGCAGCGATCCAGTTCGCCTGCTCGCCTGCGCCCCCATAGGCTTCCCCGCACCAGCAGATCATAAGGAAGAGGATGGCCCCCATGATGCAGGCGGAGACGAGCTCTATGATGCGGTTGCGGCGGCGCAAGCGTTGACGCTCCCGTTCAAGGGATTCCCAGTTGCGGCAGTGCTCTTGGCAGGCCTCCTGGGCTCGGCCGCTGAGGATCCAGTCCGCGCTTCCCAGGATGTGGTCGGTGAGCATCGTGTATTCCCTCATCTGGGCGCCTTGGAGCTTGCGACGGGGAGACCGCGCAAGCACCAAGGCGCAGTAGGGCAGCACGAACACGCAGGCAAGCCCGCAAAGCACCATGAGCAAGAGCAGCTGCCATGAGAAGAACCCGCAGAGCACGGATGCGCCCAGGAAGAGGAGCCAGGCGATGGCCACGGGGAAGATGACGCGTAAGAAGAGGTTCTGCAGATGGCCTATGTCATCGGAGAGCACCCCCAGGTACATGCCCACGGGTGTTTCCTGGCCGCGCTCGGTCTGGCGCCGGGCGGCTTGGAAGAGCTTGAGGCGCAAGGCCGAGGTGATGCGGAACACCCATTGATGACTCACCAGGCGTTCAGCGTAGCGGGCGAAGGGACGTCCCAGACCGAAAAGCTGTACGCAGGCGATGGGGGTCATCACCATGAACAGGCTCGTGGCGGGGTCTGCCGTCTTGGAGATGAGATAGCCCGAGGCGAACATCAGGAGCGCAGCGCAGCCGTAGGTCACAAGGCCCAGCCCCAAAGCCAGGGCGATCTCCCTACGGTGGAGGGAAAGCAGTGAGTTCAGCCAGGGATAACCATGCTTAGATGCCACGGACGCCCCCTTCCACCGAAGCGGGTTGCGCTTCTGCGCCATCCAGGGCTATGACCTCATCCATGGCGCTGAGCCAATGGTGCCTATGGGTGGCGAACACCACCAGCTTGCCCTCCATGAGCGGCAGCATGCACTCTTTGAGTTCATATTCGGTTTGGATATCCAAATGAGCCGTGGGCTCATCGAAGATGAGGATGGGACGTTCATCCAGAAGCGTCCGGGCCAGGGCGATGCGCTGGGCCTGCCCGCCGGAAAGCCCGCGGCCCCCGTCGCCGATCAGCGTATTCAGTCCCTCAGGCATCTTCGCCACCATATCGGTGAGCCCTACAGCCTCCACGGCTCGGGCCACAGCGTCGTCGGAGGCTTGGGGGTTGTAGAAACGCAGGTTAATCCCCAGGGTGTCACGGAAGATATAAGGGTTTTGGGGGATATAGTGGACCAAGCGGCTCCACTGGTCCCAGGCGAGGCTATCCACAGGTTGCCCGTTCACGGAGATGCGGCCGGAAGCCGGGGAGAGGAATCCGCTCAGAAGGTGAGTGAGGGTGGTCTTGCCCGTGCCGCTTCGTCCCACCAGGGCCACTTTCCCAAAGCCGTGGATGCTCCCTGAGGGAAGCGCCACTTCCCGCCATGCGCCTCCTACGTCCCCGTCATAGCGGAAAGTGAGCCCTTGCCATTCCAAAGTGCTCCGGTCATCCCAGTTCAGGGTGTCTGAGAAGGGCGTCTTTCCCGTTTCGCTCGGTTGTGCGCCCAAGATATCCAGGATCTGCGCCAAAGCCTGCTTGGCATCTAAGGAAGCATGGAAATCCGTGGCGAAGGAGCGGATGGGAGTGTAGAACTCCGGTGCGAGCATGAGAGCGGTGAGCCCCGTTGCCAGCCCCACCGAACCGTCCATGAGGCGGAAAGCGAGCATCATGGCCACTGCGGCCACGCCCAATGTGGCCGTGAGGTCCAGAAGGCAGCTGGAGAGGGTGGCGGTGGCGATGGATTTCATGGAGGCAACGCGCAGATCCTCGCTCACCTTGTAGATGCGCTCGTCTTCCTGCGCCCCGGTGCCGAAGCCCACAAGGGTGGGCAGTGCTCGCAGGGTGTCTAGGAAGTGATTGGAGAGCTGCTGGTAGCGTTGGAATTGTGCGCGTGCGCTGTCTTTTGCCTGGTGTCCCAGAAGCCTGAGGAAGAAGAAGATCACCGGCGCGCTCACCAGGAGGATGATCCCGCTTATCCAATCGATGAGGAAAGAGACGATGAGCACCGGGAGGGCTGTGGCGACCACGCCGCAGATCTTAGGGGGCATGATGCGCAGGTAGTCTTCCACCTGGCCCGCGCCTTGGGCGATGCTTTCCACCACAGCCGCGCTTCCCCGGCGCTGGATAAGGCGGCTTTCCGGCCAGAAGGCCGCGTGGATGAGTTTGCATCGAAGCTCACCGGCGGTGGTGCTGGCAAGGCGGTCCAAAGCCTCATCGCGTAGGAAGATGACGAGTTGGCGCCCGAGGAGGCAACCGATGCCCAAGGCGATGGGGAGAAGCTCGTTTCCCACGGGGCTTGCGGCCCACAGCTTTGCGAGGGCGATTCCCAACAGGATCGCCTGTCCGCACGCAAGCGCCGCCAGAAGAAGCGCGCAGAAGGCGCTTAAGGCGAAGGCGCCTTTCATGCGGGGCAGCTGTAAGAGGTCTTTATCGAACATATTGACCCAGCTATTGCCGAGGGAGCTGTGTTTTCATGCTGGCCGCTTTCATTGTGGATTGCATGATTCGATTATAGGGGATGATGTGGCGTGGGGTGCGTTAAGAGCCCGCCCCTAAACACAGTCCAAGGAGTGAAAAATCTGTACTATTCTGTCATAGCATCTTCTGTGATGCTGTGTCATACTGGTAGGGAAGGCAAAGGAGGCAAACGGTGCTCAGCGAGCTTGCGGTCGCATACCTGTTCTTAGGGGGCATCGGTGCAGGTTGCCTTGGCGTTTGCGCGGCTTTGGATCTGATCGCAGTACGCGAGCCTTTTGGAAGCGAGGCGTATTCGCAGGGCCCTTCGATCCGTCCGTCCTCTTGTGTGCTCGACTACTCGTTTGCGGCAGGGTTCGCCCTTTTGAGCATAGGCACTGCATGCTTGGTACTGGACTTGGGACGGCCGGATCGGCTCATCGGCCTTTTCCTCCAACCTGGGCTTACTTGGATGACTTTCGGGGCATATGCCATAAGCGCGCTTTTGATCGTAAGCTGCTTATTAACCCTCATCCGGTTCTTGTATATTCCTGTAATCAAGCGTGGATTCGTGATCGTCTGCGAGGTCATCGCTTGCATTTTGAGTGTCTGCGTGATGCTGTATACCGGGTTTCTCCTGGGTGCTCTTCAGGCTGCGGCTCTTTGGCGGAATCTGTGGCTGCCGATGCTGTTTTTGGCATCCTCGCTTTCAGGCGGAATCGCGATCGTCGTATTGAGCAGCTTGTTCGTAGAGTTGGACGACGCAGGCCGTAATCTTGTCCGGGCGCTTTGCATTGCCGATTCTGTCACGATCGGCATCGAGGTTGTGTTCGCAGCGCTCTTCGTGGCGTTTGCGCTCACGAATGCGAATCCCGGTGCGGCCGAAGGTGCGTATCAGCTGATCTTCGGTGACCAGAGGGTTATCTGGTGGGTGGGCTTCGGTGTCTGCGGTATCATCCTCCCGCTTGCCATCGAGGGTGCGCTCATGCTGAAACGGCGTCATTCTGCGGCGTTGAACAGGATGTTCGTGTTCGGTGCCGCTCTTGTCCTGATCGGCACGCTCTGCATGCGTGTGAGCGTGGTCGATGCCGGTGTTCAAAGGAATATGGAGCTGCAATCCATAAGCATTGCCGCGTTGAAGGGAGCCATCTGATGAAATCGGAGAAATCAACGAGTATCGCTGGACTGTTTCAGCTTGACGAGGCATCGAGCATTCCCATTTGGCTGCAGCTCAAGAACCGGTTCATCTACCTGATCACAGTAGGCCATTACTTGCCGGGCGACCAGCTGCCAACGGTGCGCAGCATGGCGGCCGACATCGAGATCAACTACAACACCGTCAGTAAAGTGTATAAGAGCCTCGAAGAAGACGGTTATATCGTGTCGCGGCATCGGCAAGGCGTTTTCGTGGGCGATGTGAGCGATAAGCCCGGAGTGAGCGCCGCGGTTACGGTTGAGATAATGACGGCGGAATACATTCAGCGCTGTCAGGAACAGGGGCTTACGCTATCGGAGATCTCCGCGAAGTTCGATGAGGGAATGATCAAGGCAAAGGCTAAGCAGAATAGGGAACAAGGAGTTGCGCATGAGTCTCAGACGCAAAGAAGAGAAGCAAATTCGAACATCATCCATTTCCCCGATGCATCCAATGACACCAACTGCCATTCAGCCGGAAGCGGAGCATAGGAAAACATCCCGCAACGGAGCGGTCGTCTTCAGCATCCTCATCTTCGCTCTCGGGGTAGCGCTGACGTTGCTCATTTGGCGGCTTCTTGCGGGCGACCTTGGGCTGATTGCGTTAATCGTCGCGATCATCATCGGGTGTTTGGCTGCATCATCGATCCATATCGTTATGCAATGGGAAAAGGCTGTGGTCATGCGGCTCGGGCGTTTCAATCGAGTGGCCGGCCCAGGCATCGTGTTCACCATCCCGATCATAGAGTTCTATTCGCTTCGCGTTGATCAACGCGTGATGACGACGTTTTTCTGTGCCGAGGAAACGCTCACGAGCGATCTGGTGCCCGTGAATGTGGACGCGGTTGTGTTCTGGATGGTGTTCTCGGCCGAGAAGGCTGCGGTTGAAGTGGAGAATTACGCTACGGCGGTTTCATGGATGGCCCAAGCGATGTTGCGCAAAGCGATCGGGCGAGCATCGCTTGAACATGTGGCTACGCGGCGTGATCAGTTGGATGCCGAACTCAAAGAGGTGCTTGAGGAGAAGTTGTCCGGATGGGGTATCGATGTGATCGATGTCGAAGTGCGCGACATCGTGGTGCCGAAGGAGCTGCAGGAGGCGATGGCGGCAGAAGCGGTTGCCTCACGTGAGCGTGGCGCGCGCATGATCCTAGCGGAGGCTGAGCGCGATATCTTCGAGATGCTGAAAGACGCATCCGATGTCTATGATGACGATTCTGACGTGATGCGTTTGCGCACCATGCATCTTGCATATGAGAGTGTGAAGCAGTCGAGTGGAACGATCGTTATCCCCAGTGCCTTCAGCGAGGGTTTCACAGATGCGAGCGCTGCATCGGATGTTGCGAAGGTGGTCGAGAAGCTCGCGAAGATGCCGAAGCCGCAATAGGGTCGGACTATCATTATCTTCAAAATAGTATAAATTCTGTCATACTTTGTCATAGATTTTTGTTGACATATCGTTACATGTATGACAGACTATGACAAGAAGTGGAATCGGCCGATTCTCCATACGGGGAAAGTCTCGAAAGAGCCCTTTATCTTGGGTGCTTCATCTTATTGCAAGTGCGTTCCTTCGAGATTTTCCAAAGCATTCTTTGAACAAGAATGGAGGAGGGAATATGTCGGAACCTATCAAAGCAAAGGGTTTGACGCGCCGGACGTTCTTAAAGACGACCGCTATGGCTGGAGGAGTCGCAGCGCTGGCGGGAGGAACCGGTTCGCTCGCGGCATTTGCCGATGCAGAGAAACCGGAATCGGATTCCGAGGAAACGATTTGTTACGGCGTTTGCCGCTCGAACTGCATGCAATCATGCAGGTATGCAGCTCATGTGGTGGATGGGAAGCTGGTAAAGCTCACGCCCGCGGATTACTCAGAGGATCTGTATCGGGGAAGCTGTCTGCGGGGCATGTCCTATATGCATAGGATCTATAATCCGAATCGTATCAAGTACCCGATGCGTCGTGTTGAGGGAACCGAACGCGGCGCTGGCCAGTGGGAGCGTATCTCCTGGGATGAGGCTATCGCCGAGATCGCGAATAAATTCACCTCTATTATCGAAGAGTATGGCTCGAAAGCGATCGTTTTCGATTTCGGTACGGGCAATTATGGCGAGATTCAAGGTCAGACAGGCATCTTCAATCGCCTCGGTGGCATTCTCGGTGTAAGCAAGCCTGCCGGAATGAACGACCTTGCTACAGGTTATGGTATCGATCGCGTATTGGGAACAGGTTTGATGTACTTCGCGAACGAAGCGAAGAGCGTTTTGGATTCATCGCATATCGTTGTGTGGGGATCCAATCCGGTTCATAGCACACCCCAGAATTGGCGCTGGATGCAGCGTGCGAAAGAGCAGGGGACCGCGATCATCACCATCGATCCTGTTAAATCCGCTACGGCGCATAAATCGGATATCTATATCCCCATCAAGCCGACGACGGATGGATATCTCGCGTTGGCGATGGCGAACTACATTTTGGAGAATGGCCTGCAAGATGATTCTTTCATTGAAGGTCGCTCCACAGCTCCGCTGCTTGTTCGCCGCGATAACGGGCTTTTGCTCCATAAAAGCGACTTCGCCGAAGTCGCTGAAGGCGAAGACGATCCGGCCTACGTTTGGGATAACGCAAAGAATGCGATTGCGCTTTATGGCGAGGCGGCAGATCCTGCGATGGAGGGCACATTCGAGGTCGATGGCATTACCGTCGACACTTCCTACACGCTTCTGAAGGATCATCTTGCAGATTACAGCATTGCTGAGGCTGTGCGTATCACGGGCGTTCCAGAAGAGAGCATTCTAAAGCTCGTTGATGTTTTCGCGAACGGCGATGCGGTCTCGGTCAACATCTCGTTTGGCATGGATCATTATCTGAACGGGTATCAAAGCTGTTGGGCGATCGCCATCCTCATGGCGCTTACCGGAAACCTCGGCAAAGACGGTGCGGGCTTCACGGGTATCTTCCTCAATACAGCACTCGCCCTCAATACCAAAGCCCTCTGGGCCGCTCCAGGGTTCAAGGGGATGGCAACGACTTTCCCGATGACGATGCTTCATGAGGTTGCGGAAACTCAGCAGCTCAATGGCAAAGACTACCCGATTAAGGCCATGGTTAGCATCATCTCGAACTCCGTGAGCAACTGGCCATCGCAGAATAACTTCCTTACGAAGATCCTTCCGGCTTTGGATTTCTTCTTGGCTATGGATATGGAGATGAACGACACCGCCCGCCATGCCGATATAGTGCTTCCCGTTGCTTCGTTCTACGAGCATGAGGATTTCAGGAAGGCGCACAACTTGCCTTACATCGTTCATCAGGACAAAGCGATCGACCCGCTCTATGAGGCTAAGGACGATGTTGAGATCGCGGGTCTCATCGCGCGGGCGATGGGCAAGGATGATGCTTTCCCCGAGACGAGCGATTTCTCAACCTATGCGAATCTGCTTCTTTCTTCTGAGGCGTGCAAAAAGGCGAACATCACACTGGACCGCCTGCGTGAGGAAGGATATATCGATCTTACCCTTATTCCAGGCAAGCCCGGAATCGTTGGTCGCGCCAAGTTCCCAACCGCATCCGGATTGGCGCAACTCTATACAGAGAAGCCTGCTCCGCGTGTGGTGTACGGTCAAGACTCAAAGGAGCGCTTCGCCAAAGAGCACCTGGCTTACTATCAGCCTTCTGCGGAAGTCAATGAGGAGAGTGAAGCGGCCAAGAAGTTCCCCATCGTTTTCATTCAGGAGCATTCCCGTTGGCGCACTCACTCTCAGTGGTTCAATTCGCCCATTCTCAAAGAGCTTGATCCCGAGCCCATATATAAGATCAGCCCGCAGGATGCGGCTGAGCGCGGTATCGAGTCGGGTGACACCGTTGAGGTGTTCAACGATCGCGGCCATATGGTTATCAAATGCATCATCGACCCCAGCCTGCCAAAGGGTATGAGCCGGATGCCGAAGGGTTGGCAGCGAGAGCAGTTCATCGAAGGCGGATATCAGGAGCTGACCTATCCGATTCACGATGAATGGGCTGTTGCGTTCAATTTCTACGACACCCGTGTCGATGTTAAGAAGAGATAGGAGGTTGCCATGAGATACGGATTCGTAATCGACCAAGATCGTTGCATTGGCTGCCATACCTGCGCTGTTGCTTGCAAGATAGAGAACAACCTTCCCGACGAAGTGTGGTGGAATAGGATCCTCACCGATGGCGGGCAAGAAATGGATATTCCTGCGGGAGAGTTTCCCAACACGAGCATCGAGTACATCCCGGTGAATTGCCAGCATTGCGAAAACCCTGCATGCGTGAAGGTTTGCCCGGTGGGAGCTACTTACAAGGATTCGGAAACCGGCGCGGTGCGTCAGGACTACGACAAATGCATCGGATGCCGCATGTGCATGAGCGCCTGTCCCTATACGGGAGTGCGATCATTTAATTGGGATGAGCCGGCGCATGTGCTTGACATGAGGATCGGCGATTCGCAGGTCCCCGTTCACCAAAAGCATACTGTTGAGAAGTGCACGATGTGCTGGCATAGGATCACCAAGAACGAAGAGCCGGCCTGTATAGAGGCATGCCCTGGTCGCGCGCGCTTCTGGGGTGATTTGGATGATCCGGATTCCGAAGTATCCAAGCTTGTGAAGGCTCGCTCTGCTAAGCAGCTCTTAGCGGATGAGGGCACTAACCCGTCCGTCTACTACCTGGGTTAAGCGACTTTAGTCTGAAGGAGGAAATCATGACTGATACATCTTCTGCGGCTACTGCCGCTTCGATCAGCGTATCTGAAAACAAAGAGAAGCAGGAACGGAAGCAATCGAAGGCTCTTTTTCAGAGCAAGGGCCTCAACATCGCCATCATCGTTTGCGGTGTGCTGACATTGGCGGGCATTGTGCTTTGGGCGATGCAGCTTACGGGCGGAATGATCCAAACCGGTATGCGCAATCTTGATTCGTGGGGCTTGTACATCACGTTCTTCATGTTCTTCGTAGGGCTGAGCGCAGGTGGTTTGATCATCTCCTCTGTGCCGAAGGCGTTCGGGATCAAAGGCTTCGGAGGCATCTCGAAGGTTGCCATCATGAGCTCGATCGCTTGCACGGTTGCGGCTATCGGATTCATCGTGGTAGACCTCGGTCAACCTTTGCGCATCTGGGAGCTTTTCGCTTTCTCCAACTTGGGATCGCCTTTGATGTGGGACGTCATCGTGCTCTGCACATATTTGATACTATCTTGCATATATCTTTGGGCGCAGATCTCTAACGAGCACGGCAAAGTATCCGACAAGGCGCTTCGCGTGCTTTCCGTGGTCGCCCTTATCTGCGCGGTCATGGTGCATAGCGTAACTGCATGGATCTTCGGGCTGCAACAAGGTCGCGAGATGTGGTATACGGCCCTTCTCGGTCCATGGTTCGTATCTTCGGCGCTGGTGTGCGGCACCGCCCTTGTGATCTGCGTGGTCATGGCGCTCCGCAAGATCGGTTATCTTGAGCTCGACCAGGCGTATCTGGTGAAGCTCGCAAAGCTGCTCGGTGCTTTTGTGTGCGTCGATCTGTACTTCTTCGCTTGCGATTTGCTAACTGCGGGTTTCCCGGCGGCAAGCGGAGCTGATATTGTTTGGATGCTTGCGGCCGGACCCCTCGCTCCCTTCTTCTGGATCGAGATAGTAGGCTGTGCGGTGTGCGCTGCGATCTGCTTCACGCCCTCTCTTCGCACGAATCCGCTTCTTGTCGTTGCAAGCGTGCTTGCTATCATCGGGATCCTTTGCAAGCGTATCCAGCTTCTCGTGGGTGGATTCCAGCTTCCCAACCTTGAGTATGCCGGTGCTATGACGCCCATGACGATTACGAATTGGCAAGAAGGTTGGGCCAGCGCTTACTCAGGACTCGTGTATTGGCCTACGCCACTGGAGTTCGGTGTGATGATCGGTGTCATTGCGCTTGCTGGTCTCATCTTCTTGCTCGGCGTTAAGCATTTGGCTCTTCGCCCGAAGGAGTAGGACCCCTCGGTCTGCAAAACCGTCTCCCTCTGCACCCCCGGCTGCTCATTCCCTCTCCCCCTGCAGCCGGGGGCTCTTATACAGCTTCTGCGGTAAGATGCATCCCAAAAGCAGAATCGGAATTCAACATCATCTTCAGATCCGCCGTTGAACCGCATATCGAGTCGTATTCTTATACTCAGGAGAAAGGCGATCACAATGCACGATGGAATGAGCGCTGAAACATGGCAGGCGCGAGCCGCGTTGTTCGAGCTGATGGCGCTGAGCTTTCGATATCCCGATATCATGCTTGCCGAGGTGGTTGCGAATGGTGAGTGGGCCGATGCCGCCAATGAGATCGCCGCTCTTGTTGGGGTTGACTGGACGGCGGGGGAGGTTGTTGGCGATTCGGGCGCTGTTGAGGATGCAGACCGGCTGTTGCATGCGCTTCGCGGTGAGGCGACGCGGTTATTCATCGGAGCGCCTGATCCAGTCGTTTCCCCTTATGAGGGGGTATGGCGCGCAATGGATGATGGCGCAGACGCCTTGTTGTTCGTGAACCCGCATTCGATGGAGGTGGAACGCTTCTGCAAGGCATGCGGTTTGGGGCGCCCTGAGGGAACCAATGAGCCGCTTGATTATGTTGCCACCGAACTTGAGTTGCTGGAGTACTTGGCTTCTCGTGCGGCCATAGATGCGGCAGGCTGTTCCGATGCCAGTGCCTCCGCGAAAAGCGGGGCAGCCGATGGCTTTGCAAGCGTGATGGTTGAATCGGCTGACCTTCCGGGAGACTCTGCTGAGGCTGCGTTCGACCGGTTCATGACAACGCATATTCAGCAATGGATGCCTCGTTTCGCTGAGAAGGTGCAGGAGGAATCGAAGCATGCGTTCTTCAATGAAGCCGCTCGCTTGATGGAGCAGACGTTGAAGATGCTGGTTTAGCTCCTGGTTGAGGGTCTTTCCGTAATAGAGAAGGGGCTGCAATGGAAATTGCAGCCCCTTGAAACGCGTGTTTGCGCTAAATCCGCGAGTGTGCTACTTCTCGTCCTTGTTATCCGAGATGAACTCGCCGCGCTCCTCCAGAAGGTCGCGCGTGGCGCTATCTTCAGCCTGACGCAGGTCGCGTTCGGCCTGACGCTCAGCTTCGGCCCAGGCTTTCTCTTCTGCATGCTCCTCGTGCACATCCAGTGCCTTCTTGTCGTGCTTCTTGTTGGCGATGGCCAAGATGGGTCCGGTGAGGGCGAAAAGCGCGATGGCGTTGGGCAGCACCATGAGCTGATTGAACATGTCTTGGAGCTCCCAGACCAGACTGATCTTCAGCACGGCGCCCAAGAAGACGAAGAACGTGCAGATGCAGGCGAATATCAGAATGGTCTTTTTTCCGAAGAGATATTCCCAGTTCAGCTTCGCGAAGAGGTTCCACGACAGAATGGTGGAGAACGCGAAGAAGAGCAGGCAGATGGCCACGAAGATATTGCCGCCACCCGAGGTGAAGAACTTGCTGAAGGCGATCTGGGCCATGTTGCCGTTATCGATTCCGATGGCAGCAGCCAAGGCGGCCGGATCGCTCATATCGTCATCGGTGAGAACCGCGTTGCCCTTGGCATCCACCAACGCACCGTCTTGCAAGGTGAGGCCATCGGCGATCTTATCGCCTTCGGCCTGCACGAAGGCTGCAGCGGTGTCGTAGCGGCCTGCGTTCTCATAGGCTTCGGCCAGAGGGCCATCGCCTACGTAGAGCACCGATATCACCACCAGGGCTGTCATGGTCACTACGATCAAGGTGTCGATGAACACGCCGATCATGGCCACCACGCCCTGCTCGTGGGGTTCGCGCACCTCAGCGAGCGCATGGGCGTGCGGAGTGGAGCCCATGCCGGCCTCGTTGGAGAAGAGCCCGCGCTTGGCGCCCCAGGTGATGGCGGCGACCATGCCGAAGAAGGCGCCCCCAAGCCCAGCTTGGGGATTGAAGGCATACGTGAAGATAAGACCGATGGCAGCCGGGATATTCTCCCAGTTCATGATGAGCACCACGATGGAGCCGACCACATAGAGCACGGCCATGACCGGCACGAGTTTCTCGGTGATGGATGCAAGGCGATGCACATTGCCGATGAACACGAAGCCGGCCAGGATGGCGATGATCACACCGACCAGCCAAGGCTCCAGGTTGAAAGCGGTGTTCATGGTGGAGGCGATGGAGTTGGACTGCACCATGGGGCCGATGAAGCCCAAGGCGATGATCACGGCCACAGCGAAGAACCCTGCCAGGGCCTTTCCGCCCGTTCCCTTGAAGGCGGTGGTGATGTAGTAGGCCGGACCGCCATGGACCGAGCCGTCTTCATCGACCACGCGGGTCTTCTGGGCCATGACCGCTTCGGCGTAATTGGTGGCCATACCCAAAAGGGCGATGATCCACATCCAGAAGATGGCACCGGGGCCGCCGATGAGGATGGCACCGCAAGCGCCCACG
>CAZKKN010000026.1:0-24426 GCA_964553375.1 uncultured Eggerthellaceae bacterium
TCGGCAAGATGCTTCTCCATGTGCTGAAGAGCGAAAAGGATGCGAACGACGTTGCTTCCGGCATGCTTTTCTAGATTTGTGCTTTTATCGCACCTCAGGAGAATAAGATATACAACAGATGAATAGAATCTGGAAAGTTGTGCTTTGAAGCTACGCAGCTTTCGCCCCACCCTTTCAGTTTCATTCATAATACGTATATCAAGTTGGATGGATTGAATGGGAGGAGCCTGTGGGTTCCGGAAAAACAAATTGTGCGGTTTGCGGCAAGCCGCTTGCGTACTTCGAGGAGGCGCAGCAGGTCCAGTGCGCAATCTGCGGCGCGGACGATTTGGGCCATAGCATTTGCGTGGATGGCCACTATGTTTGCGATAGCTGCCACCGCGCGGGCGGCGTTCGTTTCATCATGGAGACGTGCCGTCAAAGCGACTCAACCGACCCCATCAGGCTTGCTCAGCAAATGATGTCCCATCAATCCATCTACCCCAATGGGCCCGAGCATCATACGCTCATCGGGGCGGCGCTGCTTACCGCCTATAAGAATGCTGGTGGAGAAGTGGATTTGGATAGCGCTTTGGACGAATTGCAGATGCGCAGCATGCAGGTCCCCGGTGGGAGCTGCGGCTTCTGGGGTTGTTGCGGTGCGGCCACAAGCGCCGGGCAATTCTACTCGATCATCAGTGGTTCAACCCCCATGGCGCGCGATTCTTGGGGTGAGACGGCGCGATTGACCTCGCGCATCATGGGCAGGCTGGCCGATGTTGGCGGTCCGCGCTGCTGCAAGCGCACCGGGTTCATGGCCTTGGAAGAAGCGGTGAGCTATGTTGCCGAAACCCGCGGTGTGGTCATGGATCGACCGGAGCGCATCGTGTGCACTTTCAAGGCCGATAACGCGGAATGCCTGGGGCGGGAGTGCCCCTATTCGGGCGTATTGTGAGCATTATCCTAACGTTATCCTGTCATTTCTCGGTCATTTTTTCAGACGCAAAGACGAGTATCCGGGCTAAAATCTGATAAAAGCCCAGGTTAAAAGCGTGTCGAAAATACTGGATTGCGCAACTCGTGATTCGACAGTACAAAAAAGTTTTTCGTAGCCAATTCGTTATATATAATTGCTTCAATCGGTAATGATTTATCAATCGAAGCAAAAAGTGAAGCGGAACCAAGCGATCAAGCGAGGCGACAGAGTGAGGCAAGGAGCAGGTGATGGTATGCGGCGTTTAGAGCGGTTCATCGAGGCACGGAATACCGTGGAGGGGAAGATCATCTCGGTGATCCTCGCGTTCTTTTTGGCGTTTTCCCTATTCAACCTTCCGGTTTTCGTAGGGTCGGCCGTGGCTGAAGATTCCATAAAGGATACCGAGATGCTTGGTAAGGCATCCGACACCATGGAGTCTGAAGAAACCGAGCAAAACGTGGAAGCTTCTCTGCTTGCCGCGAACCAGGAGGGTAGCGAAGCGGGCGAAGATGAGTCCGGTTCCGAGGGCGAACAGGAAGGCGCTTCTGGTGAAGGGGAAGGCACCGAAACCGAGCCTGAGCCTGAGCCCACTGAGCCCTTCGTTTTCGACGCTGAAACTGGCACGTTGACCATCACGGGCATCGAGACGCTAGACAAAGATGCTTTCAATAACGCTATGAAAGAGCTTGGAATAAAGGCGACCGATGTTAAGTCTGCTGTGATAAATGATGTCAAGAACATTGCGAGCTATGGACTGTTTTATGACTATAACTATAAAGCAATGGAATCAGTGGAGTTCAACAATGTTGGCTCTATCGGGGATCATGCGTTTTTCAAGGCACCTAAGTTAACGACCCTGAAATTCAGGAATGTTGGCACTATTGAGGCTAATGCTTTTGCCGAGAGCAAAGCTGTAGTAAGTGTGGATATGGATGGCGTAACAACAGTTGGAGATGAAGCGTTTCGTCAATGCACTGCTATGACGGACTTAGCAATGAAGAACATCATTTCATTCGGGCGATCGCCTTTCAGTTTCTGCACGGGTCTTGCTGAGGCTGATTTAGACGGTAAAGCAGACGGCATTGGTGCGTTGGGTAAAACGATGTTTTCCGACTGTGCAGGATTAAAGAAGGTAACTCTTAAGAACTTTGAATCAGTGCCAGATAATATGCTTCAGAAATGTAGTGCGTTGGAGTCGGTCGAGATGCATTCTATTGGCACCATTGGAATGAGCATTTTCCAAAACTGCCCCAACCTGAATGCCCTTACCATTGCAGACATAAAAACCATCGGCGAGGAAGCATTCGTCGGTGCAACCGTGAAGGAGCTCTCCCTTAACAACGTTAAGCTTGTTGGCAAAAACGCATTTGCGAGCTGCAAGAGCCTGCAGAATGTCACCATAGACAACGTTGACACGCTGGGCCAGTATGCTTTCTACAACTGCACGGGGCTTCAAACCGTCACCATGGATCACATTCGCTTCATCGATAACTACGCTTTCTGGAACTGCCAGAACCTAACCACTATCGACAGCCTGAAGAATGTGACCGAGCGTATCAACGGCTTCGTATTCTTCAATTGCAATAATCTCAACGATCGCGCGGTGGCCGATCTGGTGAAGATGGGCTACATCGGCAGCAACGACGCCATCATGGAGCGCGTACGTGAGATCCTCGCCGGACGCTTCCAGCTGGACGACGCCGAGGAAATCGGCGCGCTCACTCGCGACGAGGAGAATTGGCTGGTGGGCGCTATCGGCCAAAGCTCCAATTGGAACACCTACGAAAACGGCACTCAGATCATGCAGCAGGCGCGTTGGAGCGATGCCGCTGCGGGTGTGGCCGAAGTACAGGTGGACGCCTACTACACTGGCGAGAAGCAGATGGACTACATCTTCGTTGCCGATCTTTCCGCCTCTATGGCTCAGCTGGGTAATGCGGAAGACATGAATGCCCGTTTTTACGACATGCAATCCAAGTTGCTTGATATGACCGGGCAGCTGCTCGATACCCCCGGCTATGATTGCCGTGTCGCCGTGGTGACTTTTGGCGGCGAACATCAAAATAACGCCACAAGCGCTAGCTCGGGATTTATTTCTGATGCCACGGAAGCTGCCAACTACATTATGGGACTTGAGCCTCTTAACGAGAACACCGACTACGGCTTAGGCATGAGGGAGGCTTTGGGGTTAGTGCAGGGCAACTCTGATCGAAATACCGTTGTGGTGTTCTTGTCCGATGGTGCTCCTAACAAGGACACATCTAAAGACCAGTATGGCACCAAGAATGCTACCGAGATCCGCAATCTTGGCGTGCCCATCTATGGCGTATTGCATTCGCCGACTTCTGGCCAGCATGATAAGGCGCTGCAAAACTTGGCGGCCGTCTGTGGCACGGATGAGAACGTCTCCGAGTCGTTTGATACTGAGTCGTTCGGCCGGGCGATGAATGCTGCTTTCACAGCAGTGTATGGCAATAACACGGTAACCGTTCCCGTGAATGCCGAGGAATTCGACGTGAGCGATATCAGCGTAACCGCCGGTGAGGCAACTTATGCTGATGGCGTGATCACTTGGACGCTCAACGGCATGCCCTTTACCGATCACAAGCTCACCTATAGCCTCACCTTGAAAGAGGATGTTGCCAATCGTGTGGGTACCTACACGTATAGCATCAATGATGGCGATGCCTCCTTCGGCAGTGAAGGTGGCGCTTCGGCTGGCATCAGCCTTACGGTCAGTCGCACGGTGGAGGCTCCGGATGTTCCGGTTCCGCCCACAACTCCCGATAACCCTGTTGTCCCTGTGACGCCTGCTACTGGTGGCGGAGCGCCTGCTGGCGCTGGCGCAGGCGTTGTTCCGGCTGCTACAGCTGCTGCTGCCGCCCCCGCTGCAGCTACCGTGACCATAACGGATGACGGCACCCCGCTGGCTCAGGCTGCCGATGCCGAGCAGACAATCGCGGATGACGAGAATCCGCTGGGTGCCTTCGACGAGCCCCACTGCTGGGTGCATTGGCTGATGCTCGCGGGTATTTTGCTCACGGTCGTCTATGCTGCCGCCGTGCTGGTCAACCGCCGCAAGCAGATCAAGGACCTTGACGACCTCGAGAACAAGCTCATCGGCAGCTCTGATGCGCAGCCCGATGCCGCCTACGTCCCTGCCGGCGCGCACATCGGCTAGCTTGTTAGCTTGCTGGTTCGCCAGCTCGCCAACCTCATAGCTCCATCACGGCGCGGGCCTTCGGGTCCGCGCTTCTTTCTGCTGGCGGCTCTGGCATGCCTGCTTGGCTGCGCTCGCCGATTCTCCTGATCGGATAGCTCGCGATATCGCATTCTCTCTTTCCAGCTCAACCAGATATAAAGTACCGAGAAAGTAATATATATCTATCTTTATCACAGAAACTGGTGTAGTCTGAGATGTGCTTTCCGCCTATAATCGGGAAGATAGCGCATTCGATATATTGGTTATAGCGAGATGGATGATGGACGAGAGAAGGATGCCGGCACTATGAGAAAAAGCAATATCATAATCGTAGCAATCTTGGTGATAGCGTCGTTGGCCTTCCTTGGACTGTGGTATTACCTGAAATTCAATCTGGTGGACAATCCGCTTGATTTGGTGATCACCGTGGTTTGGTGGGTCGTCATCGTGGCGGCATGCGTGGCCATCCATCTGGCAGAGAAGCGTCGGCAGCAGAAGATCCGCACCGTGTTCGTCGCCGATGGCATGATCTACAACAGCGAGACCGGCAATGTGGCAGCGAATACCCAGGACGGGAAAGCCTGCGTGCAGTCGATGCGTCAGATACTGAGCAACCTGGACTACAAAGACGGCGTGGCTCAGGAGCCCGAAATGGACAAGACGCGCTTCATATATGTGGTGCGCTCCCCCAAGTTCTCCGATAACGGAGCGGTGTGGGAAGGCGAAGTGGTCAGCGTGCAGCAGCCTTAGAAACCGCGCCAATTCCAGAGCGCTCAGGAGCTGACTATGATTCTGAGCGGCAAACACGTCGCTTAATAACACTTACCCTGTAGCTTATAATTCAAGGTGTTTTGAGCATTATCCTTATTAGGGCGTTGCCGAAAAAATGCGCTCACTCCCGTCTGCAAACCTCCCATAAGTGCCCTTAACTCAACTAGTTCCCCCAGGAATTGGACTTCATGCTCAGCCAGCACGGTCGAGAGGAGGCTGTGGCCAAAGGGGGGGTGGTCCGCCCTGATGCAGTGCCTGGACGTGGAGGTCAGGTGTGTATCTCAGATATGGGCTTGGACACGGGGGCGGAGCCGTACTGATGCGAAGCTCGGGCTTGTGACACGGGTATGGAACTCGGAAGTGTGGCTCGTGCATGGAACCCTGGGGCGTACGCTTCAGGCGTGTGGCCCGGGCGTGGAGCCCGGGCGTAAACCCAGGCGTAAAACCTAGACGCGAGGCTCAGGCGCGGACAACGAGGTGAGCCCATTGTCCGCGCTAGCGAATGCGAAATGTGAAATCAGGCGAAAAGCGGTGCTTCTCGCAACGCCCAATTCTCGCAGACCGCAGCTTATTTCGCAGCGGCGCGTTCGAGGCGCTTCATGTCGCGATTCCACAGCTTGCTGAACGGCAGCACGTCGGCCAGGGCGATCAGGGACATGATGAGCAGCACCAAGAACAGCGTCTGGCGATGATCGGCACCCACCGCCCCTTGCACCACCACGTTAAGCAGCGAACCGAACACGATTGCGAAGTTGGCGATGGAAAGGTTGAACGGATACTTCTTGGACCCAAACCGCTGACGCGCAAACGCCGAAGCCACCACGGGCACGCTGCCGTAGCAGAACCCGCAGCAGAAGGCGCCGATTACATAAAGCACCGGCTGATCCATGGTGAACGCCAGGAAGATAGAGCCGGCGGCAGCGGTGGCGATGATGCCGTCGATCAACATGGTGATCTTCACGTTGGTCTTGTCGTAAACGATGCCCATGATCACGCGCGCCAGGCCGTTGCATGTGGAAACAAGGCCTACCAGCAGCGTTGCGAAGCCCACATCCCATCCCACAAGCTGGGCGTCGGAAGCGCAGTTGCCAATGGTGGCAAGGCCGATGGCGATAACGATGATGGCCCACACCCAGTAGATGTAGAACGTGGACGACTTCAGGATGGAATCGTTCTCGGCTGGGTTATCGGCCCCGCCGGTGGCGGCGGCCATATGCGGTGCCATCTTCTCCACGATGTCGGCCGGCGGACGGCGCAGCACCAGAGCGTTGATCACCGTGACCACGCAGGTGGCAACGCCAATGCCGATGAACACGGTGGTAAGCCCCAGCGCAGGGATGAGGTTCACCGAAAGCGTACCCAGAATCAGCGAACCCAGGCCAAATCCCATCATGAGCACGCCAGAGGAAAAGCCCACCTTCTCGGGGAACCACACGTTGGTGGTGGCGATGATGGAGTTGTAACCCACGCCAACCCCCAGGCCGCCCAGCACACCGTACAGGATGTACACCACCATGATGCCGGAATAACCGAACAAGCCGCACCCCGCGAACCCGCACAGGAACAACACGGCGGCGCAGATGATGGCAGTGCGCAGCCCCAGTGCTTTCTCGATCTGCGATCCCAGGATGGATCCGACGCAGAACGCGATCATCATGATGTTGAAGGTGAGACCCACGGCGGTCTTCTCCAACCCGAAGGCCTGGCACATGGGTGCCGCGAACATGGAGAACGCATAGATAAGGCCCAAAAACAGAAGCGTGAACGTGGATAAAGCCAGGTAAACCGTGCGCTTACTCTTGATTTGCGCCACGCTCAAAGTGGTGTCTGCAGACATCTTTCCCCCTCGTTTCTTCGTTGCGGTTTTGCCTTGCGTGGGTTGTCTTGGCGCGCGTCGAACCCCCTAATCCAACGCTTCCGGAAACGCCGAGAACGCTAAAACGCATGCGTCATGCTTGGGATGCGCAACCCCACGCAACCCTACGCCTCATAAGCATGCGCTTACAACCCCGCGCATCTTCGGCGGTTCCATGGTAATAGAGCTTACTGGATAAAAATAGGCAGTTAAGGGTTTGCGGTCTTCAACAATTGATTGCAGCGTCGTAATCGTTAGTTACTTGAAATCCGGCGACAACCTTCATAGGATGCTAGACGCCATACTTCGCCCAAGCGCGCAACTGAAGCTGTGTGTTGACTGGGGCAGCAAAAGAAGCGTGGGTGATTCTCTTCGCAGTTTGCCCTCTAACCTGCGAAAACTTTGGTAATCAGCCGAACCACCCGATTCGGTTGATGAGGCTCCTCGAACCGTATCCATTACGGATCGATCCCCCATTTAGGAGCCGACCGCGCGACAGCTTGTGGAAAATCGGCCAATCCGAAGGCCGGAATCTGCGGCTGTCGCGCACTTTACAAGCTGGATGTCGAAATTGTATTTTAAGGCGTACTTGAGAAGACTCGCCAGAGTTAGAAGTAGTTAAAACGCACGAAATGCTTGGGGGGGGGGGTCGCATCAGTGCATATTGAGTACTTGTACTATTTCAGGGACTTTGCGCAGAACATGTCCATCTCGAAGACGGCGGCCCAATACTACATGACGCCGCAAGGAATATCGCGCGCCATCCACCAGCTGGAAAAGGACTTCGGCGTGAAGCTGACCTCCTACCAGAGCAACGAGATCTCCCTCACCCCGGCAGGCGTTGAGCTCAGCGCGCAGCTCGAAGGCTTCCTGGATCAGTTCGAGCACGTGAAAGGCTCCTTGGTGGGCTACCGGCTGGCCGAGATAAACAACACCTCGGACAAGGATCGCAAGGCTGTGAGCATCTCCGTCACCCCCTGCGTGTCCATGTACGTCTCGCCGCTTCTGGATGTGCAGAAGCCAGGGCTATTCGACTTCGACGTCAAATTCAAGGAAGCGGACATCTATAACATCGTGCCCTCCATGACCTCAGCCGTAGATGAGGATTCGTTCTGCATCACTTCCATCCCCTCCACGGAGAAGTTCCACGATCTGATGGAGGAGATGTGCGAGAAGAATTCCCTGGTCTATGAGCCGCTGTTCATGGCGCCTCTGGTCTTGCTGGTGTCTGTCTATTCGCCATTGGCCAAGAAGAAGGTGGTCACCCCTAAGGATCTGCGCGGCTATTCGGTGGCCCGTTATCAGGATACGGTGCTGGGTGACGCACTGGACGATTTCATCTTGGAAGACGACATAAAGACGATTACCAACGCCACACCGGTCATCAATACGCGCATCATGGAGGACCAGGCGATCAGCTTCGCGCCCAAGCTGGTGGAAGCGGGCAGCTCGTTTTTGCCAGACAAAATCACCACGGTGCCAACCGAGGGCTTCTTCGTTACGGAGTTCGGCGTATTGCTGGACGATCTGGCCTGCCAGTCCAGTCGAGTACGGGAAGTGAGCGCATATCTGCGCTCCAAGTTGGAACGCGAAGTTGAGCGCGGACGCTTCGCTGGAACCTTCACGTTGGCTTAGCCCCGCAGCGCCTGTCGCATCTTTTCCACACATCCAGAGCGGCGCGAATCCGCATCGCTATCCCGTGATTCCCCAGGAAAACCGGGCCGCAATCAATAGTTGAACCCTTTCAACGCCTAGCTGTTCGACCCCTTCGAAAGCCATCTGTAAATTGTCGATTAGTTCAATGGGGACCACTGTCTGCTGCAACCGCATAAGGGAGGGGGGTTGACAGGCGGGGTGGACACGAGGGGAGCGTCCCCACGCAGATGTGCCCGACAACGCATCTGAAAGCAACCGATCGATTCATGGGATCGATATCGAAAAAAAGGGGAACCTATGACTACCAATGGCGCTTCGACCTTGGAAGAGGTCAAAAAGCAGGATGAGGGCTTCACGGTTGCCGACCGCATGGCTCGCATTCCCACTTCGCCGCACACCGTGGTGATCATCTTCTTCGTGCTGATGGGATGGTTTGCCGAGACGATCGACCTCGGCGGAACGAGCTTCCTTATGCCTACCATCCGCAGCTACTTCGAGATGGACGCAACCACGGGCGGCTATTACTCGTCCGCTTGCTTCTTGGGCATGTTCATCGGTGCCATCTTTGCAGGCCGCTTGGCAGACCGCTTCGGCCGCAAGAAGGTCATCATCGCCGCAATGGCTATTTGGGGCGTTGCAGGCTTCGCACTGGTGTTCTCGCCCAACATCTATTACCTGTTCGCCATGCGCTTCATCCTGGGCCTGGGCCTGGGCGGCCAGTTCCCGGTGGCTCTGAGCTACCTGTCCGAGATGGTCTCCACTGCCGAGCGTCCCAAGTACATGACGCTCTATCAGTTGATGACCCCGGTCGGCTTCGCGGTGGCTGGTGTGCTTACCGTGCTTATCCTGCCGCACTTCGATTGGCGCGGCGTGTATCTGGCCGAGGCTCTGCCGGCTCTGTTCATCATCGGCATCATCAAGGTGTGCCCCGAGTCCCCGTTGTGGCTTGAGGCCAAGGGGCGCTACGACGAGGCCAACGCCATCTGCACGAAGATCGAGGAAGAGGCCATCGCGCGTCACAAGTCGCTGCCGGAGCCTGTCCATATCGTGCGCAGCGAGAAGAAGAGCTCCTTCAAGGACCTGTTCTCCAAGAAGTACCTGAAAGTCACCATCCTGTGCTTCTTCATCTGGTTCATCTCCATGTTCAGCGATTACGGTCTGACCACCTGGCTCACCACCATCCTTATGGAGAAGGGCTTCGACGTGGTGCAGTCCACGGGCTTCGTGACCATCGGCATTCTGGGCGGCATCCCCGCTTGGTTCTTCGCCACCTGGTCCGCCAAGAAGTTCGGCCGTAAAAAGACCTTCCTCATCGCAGGCCTTTGCACGTCCATCTTCGGCATCGCCTACGGTGCGTCCTCCACGCTTATCGTGCTCATCATCACGGGCATCCTGTATCAGTTCGGCAAGTACCTCAACGCCATGATGCTGGCCCTGTACACTCCCGAGCTCTATGAGACGTCCATCCGCACCACGGGCAATGGCCTGGCCACCTCTTGGGGTCGCCTGGGTTCCATCCTTGGCCCCATCATCCTGGCCGGCGTTATGACCAGCTTCGGCGCTTACACCACCATGTACATCGCCGCCGCCATGGTCATCATCCCCGGCTTGCTCGTGTTCCTCTTCGGCCCCGAGACCAAGGGCGAGGAATTCTAAGTCCCTCTTTTGGGACAGCAGCGTTAGCGGCCGCACCGAAAGGCAGCCGCTTGCGCATCAAACATAGTGGGTTTCCCCAAAGCGCCTGAGCCATTCCATGACGCGGGTTTGGGCGCGGGGGTCCAAATAAGAAATAAGGAAAGAGGAGGTAAGTAATGGAGAAGAAAGTACGGACAACATGCTTCGACTGTCACTCCAAGTGCGGCGTCATCCTTACCGTGGACGAGAACAATGACATCGTTCGCGTAGAGGGCGACCCGGACCAGCCCGTATCCGAGGGCATCCTGTGCGTCAAAGCATTCTCCGCCCAGGAGATCCACACCCATCCGGATCGCCTGAAGTACCCGATGAAGCGCAAGACCTGGAGCGTGGACGCGCCTCATACTGAGAATCGCGGCACGGATGAATGGGAGCGCATCACCTGGGATGAGGCCCTTGACCTCATCGAGGAGAAGATGCGCAAGGTCATCGACGAGTATGGCCCCGAATCCGTGATCATCTCCCAAGGTACCGGCCGTGGCTCCAACCACTTCCTGGATCGTCTGAACAACACCTGGAACGGCGGCGGCAAGGTGTGGCCCACCCATGTGTGCCTGCTGCCCAACCTGGCCCAGACCCATGTGACCTGGGGCCGTATGTTCCATCCCCATGAGGCTTGCGACTACCGCAACGCCGGCTCCATCGTGATGTGGGGCACCAACCCCATCCGTTCGCGTCAGTACTCCGGCCTGCGCATCATGGACGCCAAGCGCAACGGCGCCAACGTGACCGTGGTCGACCCCGTGTTCCGTGACATCGCCGCTAAGGCCAACCTGTGGGTTCCGGTTCGTCCCGGCACCGACGGCGCGCTGGCTCTCACGCTGACCAACATGATGTTCCAGACCGGCAAGTGGGAAGGCGCCACCGAGCTGCTGAAGAAGTGGACCAACGGCGGCTTCCTGGTGAAAGAGCAGGATCAGTGGATGCTGCGCGAAGCCGACCTGGTGGAAGGCGGCAGCGACACGCACTTCGTGGTGTGGGACGAGAAGTCCAACTCCATCGCCATCTGGCGTCCCGAGACCGAGGACTTCGACAAGCCCGACGTGGACGTGGCCCTCATGGGCGAGTACGAGGTCACTTTGGCCGACGGCTCCAAGGCTAAGTTCAAGACCGCACTGCAGGTGTATCGCGAGCAGGTCACCGAGTGGACCGTGGAGAAGTGCTCCGCTGTTACTTGGACGCCTGAAGAGAAGATCGAGAAGATGTTCGAGCTCATCACCAACCCCGCCGGTGGCCGCCCGTCGCTGCTCACCGCTTACCTGGGTGCTTGCATGATGACCTCCAACGCTCTGCAGTCCGGCCGTGCCATCACCATCCTGCAGATCCTGTTGAACCCGCCCATCGACGACAAGGGCGGCATCTACTTCAACACCTTCTGGGAGTTCATGCTGGATCCGAAGATCACCGCTTACGACCGCGTTCCCGCCAAGCTGCGCCTGGGCTACGACAAGTACCCCATGTACACGCAGGTTTACGGCAATGCCAACAACCCCAACGCTGCTTGGGAGGCTATGATCACGGGCGAGCCGTGGCCGGTGAAGGTCATGCTGTCTGTGGCCAACGACCCGCTGGGCTGCTTCGAGGATGCCAACAAGGTGCACAAGGCGCTGACCGGCGACATCCTGGAGCTCAACGTGAACATGGACTACTTCATGACTCCGGGCAACGAGCTGGCCGACATCGTGCTTCCCGCCGCCCACTGGTCCGAGCGTACCGGCGTGTTCGACGAGGAGCTTTATCCCGAGCCCTGCCCGTTCATCATCCCGCAGAAGGCCGTGCTGCCTCCGGGAGAGGCCATGGACGACTGGGACTTCCAGCGCATGCTGGGCAAGCGCTTCGATCCCGAGCTGTGGCCCTGGGAGAGCTCCGAGGAGATGCAGCTGTGGCGTTTGCGCGAGTTCCATCATGTGGACGTCAAGGACTACGACGAGGCTGCCGAGATCGGTTACTTCATCGTGTACGGCGGCGAGAACCGCGTTACCAAGCAGCATGAGAAGGGCCTCGTGAAATTCCAGACCCCCACTGCCCGCATCGAGATCTACTCCGAGCAGATGGTCGGCTATGGTTACGACTCCCCGCTGCCCAGCTTCAACGAGCCGTTCGAGAGCCCGTATTCCACGCCCGAGCTGTACAAAGAGTACAACCTCTGCCTCACCACCGGCGCGCGCGACTACGCGTTCTATCACTCCGCCTGGACCAACATCGCCCATCAGCGCATCCTGGAGCCGTGGCCTTACATCGAGCTCAACGACAAGTGGGCGCGCGAGAATCAGATCGGCGAAGGCGACTGGCTGTGGGTTGAGAGCCTGCGTGGCAAGATGAAGGCCAAGGCCCGCATCTCCAACGGCGTGATCTATGGCGCTGCTTCCATGTGCCGCCCGAACTACAAGCATGCTTGCAAGGAACTGAACCTTCCTGGCGGCAGCTGGTACGAGTTCAATCCGAACATCCTCACCACCGCTGACGGCTCTGACCCCGGATTCGGCGCTGCTCCCATGCGTTCGAGCCTGTGCAAGGTGACCAAGATGGCCGAGGTGTACGACGCCAAGGTTACCGACGAGAGCTACGCCGTTTAGTGGATTCAAGAGAAGGAAGGATAAACCATGGCAAAAGATGTAGCAGTTCTTGTAGAGACTGACTATTGCGTGGGTTGCTCTGCATGCCAGATGGCCTGCCAGAATTACTACGACCTGCCTGTCACCGAGACCTACCTGCGCGTGTTCTTGGGCAAGCCGGACATCGTGGACGGTCGTCATGAGATGTTCATGTGCCCGTTCCCGTACGACCTCGACCATTGCGCATACTGCTTGGAGAAGGAGAACGGCCAGGCTCCCTGTGCCGCCATCTGCATCGCCAAGTGCCTGCATATCGACGAAGTCGATAAAATCGAGAAGTATCGGACTGAAGAGGCTTCTGGCCGCGTAGCGATCTTCCGCTAGTCACTAGCTTCTAGATGCTGTGGGGCTGAAGGCGTTGGTCTTCGGCCCCACTTCTCCGTTTTACTGATTGCGCTCATCATTCTTCCTCAGGGGAAGGGTGCGGTGCATCCCACGGGTTAACCCTTGGGGGTGATGGCGTAAAAACGGGATTTGTGCTGGATACGGGTTTGCTGATCGCACGGGAGCGTCAATGCAGGTTTGTGCCTGCTCTCTGGGGATGAAGGCTGGGAAAGGTTGGTGGAAGGCCGGCCTGAACCGAGGCTTCGCCATAGAGCACACGCGAGACTGCATTTTGTGAAAACCGATTGTTGAAGGGGGAAACAACATGACCTTCGCATGCACCGACTGCTCAAGCTGCGGTAAATGCTACCCTAAGAACTCCACCTGCAAGGCGTGCGGTGGGGAAATATATCTGCTGGATGACGCTTGCCCCACCTGTGGCGAGCCCATCACCGACGCAATGCGCCAGGCGGCTCAAGATGCCTACAAGGCCAAGCGCAAGAAAGACCGAGATATGGTGTTCGAGCTGGCGGCTGCTGCGCGCAAGAAACGCGAAGAGACGCAGAAAAAAGTCGTGTATCCCTGGGAACAGTAGGGTGAGCCATGGCCATTACGAGGGTTGACTACGGCAAAGGCTTCGCTGACCTTCCCCCTTATAAAAGCGGGGACGAGCCCCGTCTATTTCTCGGCATAGATATAGGCTCCAAGACCATCAAGGTGGTGGTGCAGGATACCTCGGGCGAACTGCGCTACTGCAGCTACAATCGCCATCTGTCCGACGTGCGCAAGACCTTGGGGTATGTGCTGGATCAAGCGAAGGAGCTTTGCCCTGATGAGCCCATGAAGGTGGGGATCACCGGCTCTGCCGGCATGGCGCTTGCCGAAGGGCTCGCAGTGCCCTTCACCCAGGAGGTAGTGGCATGCCGTACGGCTTTGAAGCATCTGATTCCCCAGGCCGACGTGGCCATTGAGATAGGTGGCGAGGACTCGAAGATCCTGTTTCTGACCGGGGGCGAAGAGCTGCGGATGAACAGCACCTGCGCCGGTGGCACCGGTGGGTTCATCGATACGTTGGCGGGGATGCTGGATTGCAATGCCGAGGAGCTCAACTTCTACGCCCACGGGTGCAAGACGGTATACCCCATCGCCTCGCGCTGCGCGGTATTCGCCCAGATGGATGTGCGGCCGCTGCTGAACGAGGGCATCTCCCGGGAAGATATCGCCGGCTCGGTGTTTGATGCCGTTGCGGCCCAGTGTATCTCGGGGCTTGCCTGCGGGCGGCCCATCCGCGGCACCGTGGCGCTTTTGGGCGGTCCCATGCATTTCCTCTCGTCGTTGCGCGACCGTTTCCAGAAACGCCTCGGCCTTGCCGACGAGGATATATATGTCCCAGAAAACGGACACCTATTCGTCGCCCAGGGAGCGGCATTCCAAGCGATGAGCGCCGCCGCCCCCGTCTTCACTTTGGGTGAGCTCATCGAGCGGATCGCCGAAGCGGATCTGGGTGGCGACGATGCCTTGATGCGCCTGGAGCCGCTTTTCGCCAGCCGCGAGGAGTACCAGGAGTTTCAGGAGCGCCACAACCGTTGCAAGGTGCCGCGACTGGATATATCAAGCTATGAGGGGCGCGCTTATTTGGGTGTGGATTCCGGCTCGGAAGCCATAAAGTACGCGCTGATCGCCGAGGATGGAAGCGTGCTTCATACCGCATACGAGCGGTCGGCAGGTAACCTGATCGACGTGGCGCGCGACATCCTCATCCGGCTATACAAGCGCATGCCGCGCAAACACGACGGCACGCCGGCGATCCAGATCGCCCATGCCACCGTGACTGGCTACGGGGAGGCGTATCTGAAGCAGGCGTTCTCTTTCGATTCCGGCGAGGTGGAAACGGTGTCCCATGTTCGGGCCACTCAGGAACTCATCCCCGATGCGGATTTCATCCTAGACATCGGCGGTCAGGACATCAAATGCGTGTGGTTGCGCGATGGCAAAGTGGAGAACGTGGTGCTCAACGAGGCATGCTCAAGCGGCTGCGGCGCGCTGATTTCCGGCATGGCGTGGTCTATCAACGTGCATCTGAACGAGTTCATCGACGCGGCGCTTTTGGCCGAAGAGCCGGTGGACCTGGGGACGCGCTGCACCGTGTTCATGACGTCGCGTGTGCGTCATGCCCAAAAGGCCGGTGCTTCCACCGGGGATATCTCGGCGGGGCTAGCCTATTCGGTGGTGCGCAATGCGGTGCATAAGGTCATACGCGCCCATTCGGCTGACGAGCTGGGGAAAAACATCGTGGTGCAAGGCGGCACCTTCGCCAACGATGCGGTGCTGCGCGCCTTTGAGAAAACCTACGGACGCGAGGTGAGCCGGGCCGACATCGCTCCTTATATGGGGGCTTACGGGGCCGCGCTCATCGCGCGCGAGCGTGGCAGCAACCAGGAGGCGACTTCGCTGCTCAACCGCAACCAGCTGCAGGACCTCCATTATCGCCAAACGGTGGTCCCGTGCCAGCTGTGCACCAACGCCTGCCATCTGGTGGTGACGAAGTTCACCGTGGATGGTCAGCAGCGGAAGTTCGTCGTGGGGAATCGCTGCGAACGCGGTGGTGTCGGCGCAGGTGCGGATACGAGTGCGGGTGCGAGCGCCGCCGGTTCAAGCGAGCTTCCGGATATGTTCGACTTCCGCTACAAGCTGCTCTTCGATCGGCCGCTGCTTTCTGCAGGCGAGGCGCCGCGCGGACCCATGGGGCTGGTGCGCGCCCTGGACATGTACGAAACCTACCCCTTCTGGCACGCGTTTCTGAGCCAGTTGGGCTTTGAGGTGGTGCTCTCCGATGGCCAGCTGGATGGCCCGGCGCTGGAGACCATTCCTTCGGAATCCCTTTGCTACCCGGCCAAACTCGCCCATGGGCAGATGATGGACCTGCTTGGGCGCGAGGTGCCGTACATCCTGTTGCCCTACGTTGACGGGATGGGCGAACCGGGGACGGCTTGCCCGGTGGTGGCTGAGTATCCTTTGGTGTTGCAAACCGTGGTGGCCCCTCACGGACCTAAGACGAAGGTGATAAACCCGGTGTTACCTAGCTTGTTCGTGAACGAGGGCGACAAGGGAGCTGCCGCAGGAGGCCTCGGCCTTGGCGGTGGCGCAACGGCTGCCGCAGGAGGCCTCGACGGCAGCGAAACGACTGCCGCAGGAGGCCTCGGCCTTGGCTTCGGGCGTCGAAAAATGTGGTGTGATATACCACATTTTTCTAGCCCTGCAGAATCGGCCTCGACCTCCTGCGGCAGCCTTACTGTGAGTGAGAGGTTTTTGCAGAATTGCGAGGTGCTTCAAGAAGCTCTATTGTCTGTGGATCCTAGCATTACTATAGAGGAAGTGCGGGAGGCGTATGGTGCGGGTCTTCAGGCTCAGGAGCGGTATCTGAGCGAGCTGAAAGAGGCGAACCTCCAAGCCCTTGACCAGGTGATCAAGGCCGACGGCCGGGCGGTCGTCCTGGCGGGTCGTCCTTACCATGGCGACCCCGCCGTCCATCACGGTATTCCGGATCTGCTGAAGAGCTGCGGCTATGCGGTGCTCTCCGAAGAGATCGCCCTGGGCGATAGCCCGGTGACCCATTGGGATTTCCCCCATCGCGTCGTGGATGCGGCCCGCTTCGTTGCGAAGCAGCCCCAGTTGGATTTCGTGGAGCTCACTTCGTTCGGCTGCGGTTTGGATGCGGCGGCTTCCGATATGGTGCGCGATCTATTGCAAGAGGCTGGAAAGATGCCCACCTGCTTGAAGATCGACGAGATGAGCGATCTGGCTTCGGCGCGCATCCGGGTTCGTTCGATGCTCGCCGCCCGTGAAGGCTTGCTTTCGAAGAACGGAGGCTCCTCATGATAGTTCCGTTTCCTTCTCCTTGGCATGGGGCGTTCGTGCAAGCGGCTTCCGATGGGAGCGATCTGGGCTGGAGGGTTTGCTACAAGTCCAGTCCGCAATTGATCTCCGAAGGGCTTGCGCTGGTGAACAACGACGCCTGCTACGATACGCTGCTGGCGGTGGCTCAGGCTGTGGCGGGTGTGAAGGCGGCTGTGGCTCAAGGTGCCAACCCCGCCGAGCTTACCGTGGGAGTCCCGCTGATCTGCAACCAGTGCCGTTCCGTGGACAAGCTCTTCTTCGTGGAGCATGCGCTGAATCAAGCAGGGTTTTCCCAGGTGAAAGTGGTGTCGCTCTTCGACTACATGTACGAGTCGGGTGAGGTTTCCGAAGAAGCCCAGCGCCGTGTGGCGGCGGCTATCGCTGCAGCCGATGCGCTGCTTCAGATGCGCACGCGGTTGCGTCCCCATATCCCCGAGGAGAAACGCACCTACCTCAACGCCGTCATGCGCAGTTGGCGCGAGTGCACGCTGCAAGAGATCGCATCCGCGGAGAACTTCGATGCGGTGGACTACATTGCGAACCTGGACCGCGAGGCTGCCCATCAGTTCGGCACCAAGAAGATGGAAAAGCCCCTTGTGGGCATCGCCGGTTCGGCCACGGCGATTTTCAACCGTGACGTGAACGGCGACATCGTGGGCACGCTGGAGGCCGAAGGGTGTGAGGTGCGCGTGCCTTACCTGGCGTCCATCATCTCCTTCGGCATGATTATGCAAGACAAGGATTTCCCCTTCAGCCAGGAGCTTGACCGCATCTGCATCCGCATGGCCCATACCTTCGTGCTCACTCCCACCGCCCCGTACGCGGATTCCATTCGCGAGGCCGGCTCGAAATACGTCCCCCACCATATCTATCGTGGACTGGGATGCGCGGTGGCCGGGTGGATTGTGATGCTGCTCAGATCCGGCGTGAACAACATCGTGTACTCAAGCCTTTTCGGATGTCTGACCGGCCATGTAAGCGGTGTGGGCATTCTGGGGGCCATACGCAAGGATTACCCTTACGCTAACATTGCATCGGTTGAATTCGACTCGGGAACGAGTGCGATGAATCAGGTTAATAGGCTGAAGCTGCTGGCTTCGGTTGCTTGGCAGAATATGGAAGGAGCCCAAAATGAAAGCTGACGAGCAAAAGAAGGATTCTATCGTCCAGATCGATATCACGGTGGAACCCGATGAGGTCTCCCATTGGCTCGCCGAAGCCGAAGGGTTCGAAGACGGTGTGGACTGGAGCGCGCAGGAGGCGCTGAAATCCGCCATCACCGCGCGGGCCGAATACGAGCTCCTGAACTCCCGTGTGCCGTCTCCGCTCACCCGGCCGCTCATCGTTGCGACCGAGGACGTGGTGGAAGGTGCGCCGTTCAATTTCAGCATGTCGTTTGCCGAGCTGCCCCAAGGCGAGCTCTCCGATTACTCCCATGTGGATCTGCCGCGCAAAAAGCCCGAGGTCACCGAGGAAGAAGTGCAGAAGCTCTTCGAGAATGCCATCGGGAGCGTCACGGCCACAACCTCCAAGGGCGAAGGCGCAGTGGTGGAAGATGGGGACACGGTGGATATCGCACTGGAATCCGTGGCAGACGGCAAGATCTACCATCCGCTCACGGCATCGAAGCGCTACTACGATTTGGGCAGCGGCTTCATGCCTAAGGATTTCGACGACACCCTGCGCGGCATGAAGGTGGGTGAGAAGGCATCGGTGGATCTGAAGGTTCCCCAGTCTGATATGCCCGGTGGCGACGTGACCGGGTATCTTGATGTGCGCGTGACCGTTACCGTGAACGACATCATGCTGGACACGGCGGCTTCCGTGGATGACGCATGGATTCGCGCGCAGTTCCCGGGTATCGCCGGTGTGGACGAGCTCAAGGCCGCCCTTCGCCAGCAGCTCGCCATGGAGAAGGAGGATATGTACGCCGAGGCCGCTGAGAGCCTGTTGCTGCGCAAGCTTGCCGATCGCTTGGTGGACGGCTCGGTGCCCGATGCGGTGCTGGAGCTTCAAGCGGCCGAAGCGCTTAAGAACATCCAACAGCAGCTTGACGAGCAGGGCCGCACGTTGGAGGAGTTCATGGAGCGCCAGGGCATGGACGAGCAGCAGCTCAAGCTCTCGCTCATGATGGACGTGCGCACTCAGGACCGCCAGATGATGGCCCTGGATGCGTGGGCGCGCCATTATGGTTTGGAGGTCACGCCCGCTGACCAGGAGCATTATGTGGCGCTGATCGCCAAGGGGATCGGCGGGGAGGCTGCCGAAAAGGTCGTCGAGACCATGTACGACGGGGCCCTTGAGGAATCCGTTCTGCGCATGGTGGCGCAGCGCAACGTGCCTGCTTAGACATCCACGCCCAGGAATACCTTCACTGCTAAGCCGAGAACGAAGGTGAGTGCCGCAACCCCTAAGGAGATGAGGCACATCTGGCCGAATCGTTTGCCGAAGGGCGTTCCTTGGGCGATAGAGGTGTACATGTTGAACAAGGCCAGCACCACCACGACTAAAACCAGCATGATGCCCATGGCGAGCAGATACAGCGAGTTATCCAGCAGCAGATACGGCAGAAGCAGGATGACCACGGTTACGAAATAGGCCACGCCGGTGTAGAGGGCGCTCTTTGCGGCATCCGGTTTCCTGTTCGTCTTCTCTGCCAGGTACTCGCTTGCAGCCATGGATAAAGTGGCGGCAATGCCGGTGATTAAGCCCGATAGCGCAATGAGCCGCGTGTTCTGCATGGCCAGGGTAAGGCCGGCCAGAGTGCCAGTGATCTCCACGATGGCATCGTTCATGCCAAGGATCATAGCCCCCACGTATCCCAGGCGCTTCTCGTGGAGCAGGCCGAAAAGCTGCTGGTCGCGGCTGATCTCCTTTTGCTGCAAGGCGTCGAATCGCGGAATCTCGCTTTCCAGGCAATGGGACTGTGTGGCCAGCTTCACGCGGTGCTTCTCCATCAGTTTGGCGGCGAAGGTAAAGCCGAAAAGCCGAGCCAAACGCTCATATTTACAGACTTTTTTCTGGTCGGCTTTCATGGTTTTGCCGGTGTATCTCTGCCAGTCGCGCGCTTGATCGGCGATCTCCTGAGCGATGTTTTGCAGAGCTTCGCGATTCGCCTCATCGGTGATGTGTTGGGACATGGCGCGGTAGGCGCCGGCCTGATTCGCCATGCTCTGCTGCAGCTCCTCAAGTGCGGCCAGTGCTTTGCCGGAAAGCTCAACTGTACCGGTGGCGTTGCTGGTGATGTTGTCAGTTGCGTTGTCGGTTGCATTGCTAGTTGCGTTGCTAGCGGCAGCATTGTTTTGCGGTGTGTTTTGCGGTGTGGTTGCAGCGTCCATGATGCACCCCCTTATGCGGCTGTGGCCATATGGCCTTTGCCGACCCTTGCCCTGACTATAGGCCAGATGGGCGCTTTTCTGCTTCGAACTGGGAAGGTGTAGACGTATCGTTGGCTTTCGACGTTTCAGTTGAAGCCGCCGCCCCGCTTAAGCGCCGCTTGATCAACGCTTAAAGGAAGATCAGGCACATACCTACGAGAATTCCCACGACCACCAAGATGGCGGGCATGCGGGATTGATACATCAGGATTGCCTGGGGGATGATCTCGCCGAACACCACATATAGCATGGCTCCGGATGCGAATCCCAGCGAGCAGGCAAGCCCCAAAGGCCCGATATCGCCAAGCCAAAGCCCCACCAGCGCACCGAAGGCCATGGGGATTCCCAAGCATGCGGTGATGAGCACCGCCTTCGCGCGTCCCATGCCTCCCGCAACGAGTGGCACGGTGACCGCCATGCCCTCGGGGATGTTGTGAAGCCCGATGAGCACGGCGAGCATCAGCGCGGCGGTGACGGCTCCATCGGTCTGAATGGCGAAGCTGGCGCCGATGGACATGCCTTCGGGAATGTTATGGAGCCCAATGGCGCAAGCGATGACCACGCCGGCCATCCAGAGGTCGCGCTTGTTGCCGCCTTTGCGCACGTGCTCGTTGTAGTGGTCCACGTGCACCATCTCGTCGATGGCATCGTGGGCGTCGGGGTGGGCGTGGCTTGCCGTGTGTTCTACCTGCGGTGCAGTGGTGCGGTCGATGAGCCAGTTCAGCAGCATCACGATTGCCACGCCGGCAAGCACCATGGCGGCTGTGAGCAGTACGCCCGTCTGGCCGACGACCTGGTTGGCGGCGTTGGCGCTTTCGGTCAGCAGGTCGAAGCACACGATGGCTATCATAACGCCGCCGGTAGCGCTGAGTAGCAGGCTGATCACGTGGTTCGAGCTCTTGCGGAAAAGCGAGCCCAGCAGACCGCCGATCCCCGTTCCGCCAACACCGGCGATCAAGGCGATGAGCAGTATTTCCAGGGTGTTTTCCATAGGGTTCACTATAGCAAACAGCCATTCGCATAAACAGCCCAACGTCTCATACGCGGTTAACTTTCACCTTCTCAAAATAAGGGGTCTCAAAGCCTCTGTGCTGCGAAGCGAGACGGCCTCAAAGCGCCGGACCCAAAGCAACAGGATGGCATCCTTGCGGCTACTGGCGATGAACCGAATGATGGAGGAACGATATCCGGACTTAGGATGGACGTAACGAAATATCGGTGCTTGGCAATCCAGGTGTATAATCCGAGACAATGAGCCGGTTTTTTCGACTCGGCGTTTCATGCTTTACCGGTTTTGAGGCTCTACCTGCTTTAGGTTCTACTTGCTTCAAGGTTTGCTTTGTTCTGCGGCTTTTTGCGTTACAGGCGCTATCGGTTCTTGCACCACCTGTTCTCCTAGCACTGAAGATTTGCAGTTTCACCCTGTTTTAGGGTATCCGCGCGCGACCCGCGAGGTCTTTGGCGCGCTTGCAACGCTCGGATACCGGCGTGGAAAGAGGCACGGCATGTCCAGAACGAGTATCTTCATCTATGCGTTGCTTATCGGTATTTGCGCTGCTCTCATCATTTTCTGGTATGCGGTGGGCTTTCCCGCCGTGGCAAGCCCGATCAACATCGTGATCAGCGTTGTGGGGCTTTTGCTCATGGTTCTGGCGGGTGGGGTCACCGTTTCCATGGAGCGCCATCGCCGCGAGTCCATCCGCAATATATATGTAGGTGAGGCTTCGATGTTCAATAGCGAACTCGGCGAGATTGACCTGACCAACTCTTTGAACATGGAGAAGGCGCTGGCCGACGCGCTGGGCAGTTTGGAATACGGTTGGCAGGATAAGCAGACCCGCATGACGCGGCCGCCAAAGTCGCGCTGCTTGGTGCGGTCGAAGGCGTTCAAAGGTCAGGAGAATTGGTGCGGCGAGGTGATCATTCCCCTAGGGCGCACCAGTCGCACCCGGGAGTTCTCGAATTCCGAGGAGCTCGCCGACATTCTGGCCACGATTTAGCGGGCGCGGGCGCGGCTGCGGGAAGGCGCGGGCGAAAGTGCGGCTTCGACCATGGCTGTGAGCGCAGGTGCGAGTGGGCGTTAGCAAGTGCAAGCGCTAACGGGCATTGGTGCGGCGAGCGTGGGCACCCAGGACCTGCGGGTTCAAGCAGGATTCGGGCTTGCGGCCCAACACCACATCTATGGCGTTTTGCGTGCAACGCGTGCGCAGCTCAACGGCGGATTCTTCGGACCAATACGCAGCGTGCGAGGTCAGCACGGTGTGCGGTGCCTTCATGATGGCGGCATGGGGCGAGACGGGCTCTTCTTCGAACACGTCAATCCCAGCACCCCACAACCTGCCGGCTTCCAGAGCGGCGGCAAGGGCATCGGTGTCAACCACCGCACCGCGCGAGGTGTTCACCACAATGGCATCGGGCTTCATCAGCTTCAGGTTCTCGCTGTTCAACAGGTGATGGGTCTCTGGCACCAGTGCCACGTGGAAGCTCACCACGTCGCTTTGACGCAGCAGCTCCTCGAAGGCCACGTAAGGAAAGCCCTCCGGCGTGAAGCGTCCCGGCACGCCTTTGCGATCCCAGACGATTACCGAGAATCCCAGCCCACGGGCCTTCTTCGCTACCGCTCGGCCAATGTGGCCCATTCCAACCACGCCGAAGGTGCGACCGCGGACTTGCCCGAGCGGCCGGCGCGCGCGGAAGTCCCAAATGCCGGCGCGCATGTCTGCGTCTATCTCGTTGGTCCGTCGCAGGCAATCCATGGTGAGAGCGATGGCGTGGTCGGAGACGACTTCGGTGCCGTACCCGGGCACATTGCATACAGCTGTGTGGTTTGCGGTGGCTGCGGCAACGTCGATGTTGTCCACGCCGGTCCCCGTCTTGCTCACAACCTTGAGCTGGGGCAACGCTTGAAACACTTCCGCTGTGTAGTTGCCATAAGAGGTAATGGCGCCGTCGGCCCCTTTCAGATGCGCGATGATTTTCTGTTGCTCCCGATCGCCGTCTGCGTTGTACCCTGCAAAGGTAATGCCGGCGTCCTCGATCATCTTCCGTTCGAAATCGGAATCACCGAAGTCCGTATCGGTTACTACAATGGTTGCCATAATGCCTCCTCTGGGAGCAACGACCTGTAGCTAACAGGCTACATCTCGCAACATCCCCGCTGAATATGGGCTACGTTTCGTTGTTTGCGAGCAACAGGCTACATCCCTGTTGCCTGTGCCCTCATTGTCCCATTTTCTAATAGGGATTCCGCAGAGTGTAATCAAGACGCTTAAAACGATAGCCTATGCATTGATCCACCCCCCCCGCTGGCGACGCCATATGAGCGGACGCTCTTCATGAATGACGGCCCATGAGCGCGCGCCCTTCGCTGGCGACGCCCATGAGCGGATGCTTTCCTTACTGATAACGACTTATGAGCAAGTGCCCTTCCTTGCAACTGAGTCGTGCGCATCTCAGGCTTACCTTTTCGACCGAATCGATTAATGCATCATAAGTCTTAGCAAGAAAGGCATATCGTGAGATGTTTTGTCGCATATGGGAGCCGCTTTCCCTCAATGGAAAGATCACCTAGCTCGAAAAAAATGGCAAGGGGAACCTCATGGGCATAGTTTTTGCCAAAAATCTTGAGCAAAGTGACCTTTTACACGCTATTTGAGCTCAAAAATACCCTTTGGTAGCGCGTTTTCCCAGGTCGTAGAAAAGTTAAATGTGTCTAACTGACAACTTACTCAAGATTATTGGCAGAAAACCAGATCGATAGGTAATTTCGGGCGGAAAAGGCATTGCGATAAACGGGTATTTCACAAACGTTGGTCGTGCGATTCCGCTTACGAGCGCTCCCGCGAGCGTTGGTTGTGCGACTCCGCTTACAAACGCTCCCGCAAGCGCTGGTCGCGCAGCTCCATTTACAAGCGTTGGTCGCGTAGCTCCACTTCTATCACGTCCCCAACTTGCGGTGCAGATGCACCCGGGCCTGCGGGCATCATGTAGTAGGCGTTGGCGTGTTGGGTGGCCGCCGAGCCGGGATGGCCTGGCACCGGCGTGGCGCTTAGGGTGCCATCGGGCTGCGCCGCCAGGGT
>CAZKKN010000027.1:0-23767 GCA_964553375.1 uncultured Eggerthellaceae bacterium
CCAGGCTCTCGCCCAGTTCGCGGGCCTTATCTATCTCGGCCCGCATGGCATCGGCTGCGGCATCGTTGGGACAGCGCACATCGGAGATCTCTATCTCCAGGGGCTTATATTCCACCGCGTCGCGCATAGGGTCCGATTCATGCATCTTGGCGTTGCCGATGGAGGTCACATAGGAGAAGATCTCCACCCCCAGATCGGCCAAGAACTCACGGGCCACACCGGCTGCTGCCACCCGGGCTGCGGTTTCCCGGGCGCTTGCCCGCTCCAGCACATCGCGGCAGTCATCGGAGCCGATCTTCAGCACCCCCACCAGATCAGCATGGCCTGGTCGGGGCGTGACCTCGCGCTTCAAGTCGGCCGGGGCGTCATCGAAAGGAGACATGACCTCGGTCCAGTTGGCCCAGTCACGGTTCTCCACTATAAGGGTGATAGGCGAGCCCAGCGTGCGCCCGAACCGCATGCCGGAAACGATGCGCACCGTATCGTGCTCGATGGCCTGGCGACCGCCACGTCCATAGCCTGACTGACGCCGAGCCAAATCGGCATTGATGCTCTCCTCAGAGATGCGCAGCCCCGCCGGAACGCCGTCCACAATGGCGGTGAGCTGGGGGCCATGACTTTCTCCTCCGGTCATATATCGCATAGGTCCATCCTTCGGTCGTTTTCCCCATTCTACCGCGCCGGCAAGCGAAGCGAAGCAACATTACAGGTGGAAGCCCGCCGCCTGGGCCATGAGGCTGAACAGGTCGCAGCGATACGGGTCAACCGGCACCTGAAGCAGCTCCACGAAATCGTAAACGGTCTCCACAGCCTGGGCCACCAACATGCCCTCGCCGTTCACGGCCACGCAATCCGCGGCGGCCGCTTGGGACAGAAGCGCCGTGGTGCCATGACCGTAAACCACATCGAAGACGAACTGCCCGCTATGGAGCACGGAGGTATCGAAAGGCGCCGGATCGCCGGGAGCCATACCCAAGGGCGTGGCGTCCACGATGACCGCTGCGCGTTCCAGGGCGGCCTTGGCCTGGTCGTAGGATGCACCCATCACCCGAGCAGCAGGTCTTTCCCGTCCGGCTTCCCCCAGGCGCTCGCCGTAGGCGGCAACGCTTTGACGGGCCCGCGCCTCATCGCGGCTGAGCAGGAAGACCTCCCGGGCACCGGCTTGAGCTGCGCTTTCCATGATCGCCATGGAAGTGGGTCCGGTGCCGCAGACCGCAACGACCGTGTCTTCGAAGCAGGCCCCGCAGCGGCGCAGATAGGCGATGCACCCCCGGCCATCGGTGTTGTCGGCGAAGATGCCGCCCGCAGTGCGCACGAGCACATTGGCCCCCTGGGCCAGCAACGCGGCGGTGCTTGCGGTGGTGGCATGGGCCAAGGCCGCGGGCTTGTAGGGCATGGTGATGTTCAGGCCGCACCAACGTTGGCCTTGAAGAAACGCCTTCGCTTCAGCATCGGTGGCGCAGTCCATGAAACCGTAGGCCCAGGGAAGTCCCAGGGCCTCGTAAGCCGCCTGATGCATGGCGGGGGATTTGGAGTGGGCCACCGGATGACCCAGGACGAAGAATGCCTCAGGCACAGCTACCCGCCTTCGCTCTACCAGCTGTTATAGGAAACGGGCGCTCCGGCATAGGTGACCATGAACCAGTTGTAGTCCGGCAGCGAATTGGCCATATCCGGATCGCAAACGAAAGTGGAGCCGCCCTGATTTATCTCCACCCAACCATGGGGGGCCTGCCCGCCCGCCTGAGATGGCACCCAACCGGATACCACCTGGGCATCATAGCCGAGCGCTCGGGCCATCCAGCAGAAAAGGGATGCGAAACGATAGCAGTTGCCGCCTTGGTTGTCGTACATGGCCTGCGCATAGGGAATGGTGATGGAATCCGGCAGGTAATGGGGATCGCCCCAGAACTTGTTGCCCGCTATGTAATCCAGGTTCGCCACATAATTGAAGGCGCCACGCAGGTCCCTATCCAGGGTGATGAGGCGCAAAACGCAGTCAAGCACATAGTTCCCGGAGACATTCGCACGGAATACTTCCAGGTCATCAACGAAATCGCTGGGCACCGCATAGCCGTACCAGCCAACGCCCTCGTCGCGCCACCCGGCCGCTATCACCGAATCGCGCTCACTGGCATCCAGGGTGAAGTTATGGGTGCCAACCCAGGCATAGGGGTTGTATTGACGGTAGAGGGGCTGACGCGCCGCATCGCCCTCCACCGGGGATTTCCAGCATTCGCCCTCGTAGTTCCAACCCACACTGGCCAGGTGATCCCGCTCGCTTGCATCCAAGGTGTAGTGATGCTCGCCGGCATAGGGATTGTAGAGGCGATAGACCTGATAGCCGGTCTTGGGCGCCATCCAACCCACGCCCTCGTAGATCCAGCCGATGGAGCTGAGGTAGTTGCGCTCCGATTTGTCGCCGGTGTAGAAATGCTCGCCGGATGTCACGTTATACAGACGGTACATGGGCTCCGTGTCATCGGCGAAGGTCGTGATGGCATCGTCGTTGAACCGGGCGGTGCCCGCCATAAGCGCCGCGTCGTCATTGGCGTAGGCCGGGGTGGCAGCCGCGCCGAGCACCAGGGCCAAAAGCGCGCATGCCAAAGCGGCCAAGGAGCGTTTGATCATCGTTTCCGCCATGAAGTCACCTCGCCTCTCGGTTAGCCGCGCAGCTGCACGCCGCCCTCAACGCACTGGTCCCCGCTTTGGGCCGGGGTGTCGTTCCCGCTGGATGCCGGCTCCTCGTAGACGGGTGCGTCGCCACCCTGGGAGGTTTCTTCTGGGGCGGCTTCCTCTTCAACCGGTGCCGGAGTGGCGATGGCCAGCTCGTCTTCGAAGGTGCTGATCACACTGCCATCCACAACGAGAGCCAGGTAAGCGATGCCGTCTTTCATGTGGATGGTCGCTTTATCGGCGGTAGCGAAATTCACATTGTGAAGGGTGTAGGTACCCGCATCCGTGGTGAGCACGATGTCGAAGAGGGCATTGCCGTCAACGGGCTTTTGGAAGATCTCCACCGGCTTGCCGTTCTCAAGCACCTCGCCTGCCTCCATGAGCGCCATAGGCTCCTGGCCCGAAGCCGCTGGAGCGATGGCGATGGCCTGGATGGCCGCGCCCGTATCGTTGGTGAACAGGATGCTTTCGGCCCCGTCGCCTTCCTCCCCCAATACCAGGGCGCTCGATGCAGAGCTGGAGGACTCCGAAGCGTCGCTGGAACTGGCTGCCGAGGAGCTGACCGAGCTGCCGGAGCAGCCCGCAAGCAGGCCCAGGCAAAGGGCAAGGGCGGCAACGACCGCAAGCAAGGATGATTTCTTCAAGGTATGCAAAGTAAGACCCATGACCTTTCCTTCCATGTTGCGAATAGGTTCAAAAACCTGAATTGAGCACAACCCATTGTATCCAATTCTAGGGGAATACATCATTTTGTCTTCGAGTTTCCATAGACGGCACCCCTGGGTCCGCAACCGCACACCGGGCCGCATCAAGTTGCGACAAGCCGCGCCGCTGCGCCATCCCGCTGCGCCATCCCGCCCAGCCCGAATCAGCTCAGGCGATAGACCCTCACCGTGGCGGTGCTCAAATCCACGGCTGCTTGGGAGACATAGAGCGAGAAGGCGGCATCGGAGGTGATGAGGTCATCGTCGTCGGTCGCGGACACATAGAAGGGAATGTAGGTGAGCGCGGTGCCGTCGGCCAGAGTGACCACGATGCGCAAATCGGTGCCCGCTTGCAAATCAGCGTCGCTCAGCTGGCCAGACAGCAGCCAGTAGGAGCCGCTTTCCTGAAGGTCCACGCTGGCCTGTGCTTCTTGCGCCCCCGCAGGGAGGCGGACGCCTTCGTAGCGCGGCGCCGCCATGATGGGTGGATGCGAAGCCAGGTAGCTCAGATGCCGCTCGGCCCGCTCCACCACCACGCTTCGGGGCTTAGCCGTGGAGACCTGAGCCAAGTTGTAAGGAATGAGCTTGCTGAAATGGGCCGTATCGTAGGACGCAGCCAGGAAGGGGATGAGCGCATTGCCGAAGGAATCGCGGAGCATGAGCAGGGACGCGCCTTCCCCATCGCCGTTCGCACGGGTGCGCACCGTGTCATCGGTCACGGCGCTCCCTTCCTCATAGGACCAAAGCGAACCGGTATCCTGAGGTGCGTCATTGTAGCCAGCGAAATAGTAGTTATCCTCCTTGGAGGCCGAGGTGGGATAGAGCATGGACTCCAAATCCCCGGTGAAATCCTTGCGCACCTCGGCGTCGGCCAGGGAGAGGTCGTAGCCCTCCTGTCCCAAAGCCTCCTGAATCGCCCCGGCGGCCCTCATAGCCCAGTAGTTATCCCAGTGGCTGTCCTGCTTCAGATAATGGAAACCCTCTCCCGCATCCATGGCTTCCTCGAAATAGGTGAAGAGGTCCAGGTAGCGCACCCCGGCTTGGTCGAGGAAGGGCTTGAGGCGCTCGGCGTTTGAGGCATTCGGCGAAGGCAGATAATAGTAGGGCATGTCCGAGCCATCGAGGGAATTCTTGTTGGGCGCCAAGGTGAAGAGGAAGGTCGCCCCCTGGCTTTCCACATACCCCTGAGCCACGGACAGGTTATGGGCTATGTTGAAGAGCGCCCGGTCGGAAAGCTGCTCTTGACCCAGATAGTCCGGCAGGGTGCCGCCATAGTAAAGCCACCCGTCGCACCCGAGCACCACCTGGTCGGTGGCCGACACGCCGAAGGCCGCACGAAGATGCGCGTTGGCATCCACCAACTCGTTGCGGTAGGCGAAGTGGTCATCGAAATAGGCCCCTAAATCGCTCAAGTAGGAGGCGTTGAGGGAGCCTTCATCAACCAGCTGAGGCAACGGCGCGAGCTCGCGGTTCTCGGTTGTCTGGCTGGTAGGAGCCCAAAGCATGGCCACAAGCGGGGCGAGCAGCACCAAAAAGGCCAGCACTAGGAAAACCCCGGCCACCCCTCGGGGTGCGCTGGAATCCACATAGGTGCCCGCCGATGCCGCCTGCCAACTCTTCGAACCCGTCAAAACGCCTGCACCCCCTAGAACCTGAAATAGATGAACGGATTGTACCCGCCGCCGGAAAGGCCGACCAGGCAAACGAGCAGAATGGCGAAGGCGAAAACGTAGCTCGCGACCTCCGCAGCCGCCGCCATCCGGGGCGGAGCCTTCGCTATGCGCACCTCCAGCGCGCCTTTGATGGGCTGAGCGCCGATGAGCGCACAGGCGAGCACGCAGAGGAAAAGCGGCGTGAGCTGGCTTAAGGCCAAAGATATGGAGGCGTAGTCGAAGTGGAAGCCGGTGAACATCTGGGCGATGATGAAGCCGCCTTGTTGGAAGGTATCCGCACGGAAGAGCACGAAGGCCACGGTGGTCACCAGCATGGCGTAGACCCAACCCACGGGCTTCGGCAGCCGGTGGATGGGCAGCACCTCCTCCAGCAGCAGGAAGAAGCCCTGGATCAAGCCCCAAACCACGAACGTCCAGGCCGCGCCGTGCCACAGACCGCAGAGGAAGAAGACCACCACTTTGTTGAATACCGTGCGCGCCTTGCCCTTGCGATTGCCGCCCAAGGGAAAGTAGAGGTATTCCTTGAACCAGGTGGAGAGGCTGATATGCCAACGGCGCCAGAATTCCTTGATGCTCGTTGACTGATAGGGATAGCAGAAATTCTCCTTGTAGGTGAAACCGAACATGCGCGCCATGCCGATGGCCATGTCGGAATAGCCGGAGAAATCGAAGTAGATCTGCATGAGATAGGCCACGGCAGCGATCCAAGCGCCAGCCACGTTGATGGACGCAAGCGGGGCATCGAAGATGTGATCCACAGCCACGGCCATGGTGTTGGCGATGAGCACCTTCTTACCCAAGCCTATGCAGAAGCGCCGAAAACCAGCGGCTATGTCGGCCAGGGATGCGTGACGGCAGCTCAGCTGAGCGTCCACGTCGTGGTATTTCACGATGGGGCCGGCCACCAGCTGAGGGAAGAAGGAGATATAGAGGAGCACCTTGGCGTAATTGCGCTCGGCGGGCACCTCGCCGCGATAGACATCGATCACATAGCTCATGGCCTGGAACGTGTAAAACGAGATGCCGATGGGAAGCGCTATGGCCGGAGCGGGGATGGTCAGGCCGGTGAGGGCGTTGAAGGAGCCCACCACCATGTCGGAGTATTTGAAGACGCCCAAAAACGCCAGATTGGCCACAACGGCCAGGGCCGCGAAAGCCTTCGCCCGGGGCCCTGCGGAAGCCGGTACCGCCTTGCTGTGGCGCCCACGGGAAGCCGGCGATTGCGCAAGCGCCCCGATGGCCAGACCAAAGGCCCAGTTCGCCAAGGTGGATACCACCATGAGCACGATATAGACCGGCTCGCCATAGGCATAGAAGATCAGGCTCGCCAGGATGAGCAGGGCGTTCTTACCTTTGAAGCCGGGGATTACCTGGTGGAGCAGAAACACCACCGGCAAGAAGACGCAGAGGAACGCCAGAGAGCTGAAGACCACCGCTCACGCGCCTACTCGTAGGCCGCCTGGTGCTCTTCGTAGGTCTCACTGAAGGTCACATTGCCATCTTCGTCGTAATAGAAGTAATAGTAAGAGGTGTCTGCCGGGTTGCAGACCGCCTGCAAGCTGGCAAGCGAAGGCGAGTTGATGGGCGTGGGCGGCAAGCCGGTGATGAAGTAGGTGTTGTACTCGTCGTAGGTGGCGATGTCTTCGGCCGTGGGTTCGCGACCCACGGAATAGGCTGTGGTGGCATCGGACTGAAGCATCCAGCCATCGGCCAAGCGGTTGAAGAAGACAGAGGCCACCTGCGGGTTGTTCTCGCCGCCGTCTTCCTTCTCCACGATGGAGGCCAAGTTGACGGTCTCATAGAGGCTCAGCCCCTGGGATTCCGGATAGCTGAAGTCCAGGTTGGCCGTCTCTGCGCCGAACTGCGTGAGCATGGCGCGGATGATGGAATCGGCCGTGGAGGAATCGTCTATGGGATAGCTCTTGGGGAAGAGGAAGCCCTCCAGGCTGTTAGTGCCAGCACTGGCCAAGAACGGGAATTCCTGGGCGTAGACCGAGGCGTTGGAGGCGGCATCGATGAAGGCTTGAGCGCTGATGCGGCCTTCGCTTGCCTGGGCCACTATGTCGGCGGTCTGCTGCAAGGTGGAGCCTTCAGGCACGGTGAACATCACAGCAGCCACCGGGGTTTGGAGTATCTTGATCATGTCGTCGATGGACTGGCCGCCCACCAGCGTATAGGTGCCCGGATGCAGGCTGTTTGCCGCTCCCAGCTGCGCCAGGCGATCCGTGAATTCCTTCGGCTTGGCGATGAGCCCCAGGTCGGCCAGGTTCTGAGCGACGGAATTCGCACCTTCGCCGTCTTCCACCACCACGGTGACCTCGGTGCCGGCGGGCACCAGATTGCCCGAGGAGCAGCCGCGGGAGAACGTGAGGAAACCCCACACGATGGCGATGATGGCCACGATGAGCACGATGATGCAGATGATGGCCGGTGCCGCGCTGCGCTTGGGGCGGATGTAGCTCGTATCGTAGGTTCTGAAGAGCTTCTCGCCTTTGGCGTGGGCGGAACGGGCGGCATGGCTCGGCCGCGATGAATAGGTGATGTTCTTCCTAGGCGCCATGATGTTCCTCACTGATCGTCGCTTCCTGCCGGCGGGCATCCAGCCACGTTTGCAGGAAAAAGCTCGCTGCTACCATATCAACTTTTCCACGCATGGCCTTCTCGTTGAGGCCCCCTTCACGCAGGCTGCGCTTGGCCTCAACGGAGCTGAGCCGCTCGTCGGCGAACTCCACGGGAATCCCCGTTCGCTCGCCGATGGCCTGCGCCTGGGCGCGGATGCGCTGCGCCTGAGGCCCCTCCTCCCCGCTGAGGGTTTGAGGAAGGCCGCAGAGCAGAAGCTGGGGCTCCCAGTCTTCCAGAAGCCGACGGAAAGACGCGGCTTCAGCCATGACCTCGGCTGCTGGAAGCACGCACAAGGGGGACGCGACGGTTTCCGCGGGGTCGCTTACCGCCACCCCGATGCGCTTCTCCCCGATGTCCAGCGCCATGATCCGCATAGCAGAAGTATACCCCAGAGGGAGCTTCCCGCGTTGGCAGAACGCGCGGGATGCGGAGAAGCTTAAGGAAGCAGGAGCGGAAACGGCGTGGATCGGCGAAATCAGCCAGAGTCGTTTACCGCAGCGCGTTCACCAGCGCCTGGCGGATGCCCCGCAGGTTATCCACACCTGTTGCGGTATAGCCATTCCAACGGGTCATCACCGCATAGACCACATCGCCCTCGAAGCCGCCGGAGTGGTAGAGGCAGCCCGTCCAGGAAGTGGAGGGCATCCAGCCGTCCTTGTGATAGGAGCCGTAGCCGAAGGCATCGTTGAACAGGTCGAGGTTCGCCCCGCCCCGGGTGGTGTAATCGGCGATGACCGCCCAGAGCTTCGCCAGCGTGCGCGGGCTCATGGTGGCGTAATTCCTCTGATCCATGGAAAGCCCCGCATTCAGCCGGTTGCCGATGTTATAGGCGTACCAAGAGCCATAGCGGTTGAAGAGCTGCTCGTAAGCGTAGTTGTTGGAATCCAAGATGATGCTTCGGAGTTCATTGCGCCAACCTGCGATGCCCGGCGCATCGTTCATGCAAACGGAGGCCACATAGGGCGCCTTGATGGTGGAGGCGCCGAAGTACATGTCATCGGCGTTGTAGGCGAGGTATTTGCCCGTTTTGGTGTTCATGGCCACGAAAGCCACCGATGCGCCCCGGTTCAGATAGGAATAGACCCCGCTGGCGGCTGCGGGATCGATGTCCCCCAAACCGCTCACCCAGCCGCGACCGGGAATGGCGCTCAAGATGAGGCCCCAGGCATTGACCCCCATGGCGGGAGCAGGGTCTGTGGAGGCGCCGGCCAGGCTGTACCAGGCAACGCCCTCGTCGTGCCAGCCCAGGGACACGAGCCGGCAGTGCTCGTCATAGCTGCAGGTGAAGTTATGCGCACCGCTTCTGGCATAGGGATTGTACTGGCGATAGACCGCGCAGGTGCCCCCTTCGTCGGAATACCATCCGACGCCCTCATCGTTCCAGCCTACAGCCACGAGGTAATCCCGCTCCGATGCGCTCAGCGTGTAATGATGGTCGCCGGCATAGGGATTGTAGAGGCGATAGACCGGCTGGGACGAAACCGCCGGAGCCGTCCAGCCCACCCCTTCGTAGATCCATCCCAAGCTGATGAGGTAATCGCGCTCGGAAAGGTCCCCAGTGTAGAAATGCTCTCCTGAGGTCACATTGTACAGACGCTGCATCCTCACCGTGCCTTCGGCCTGGGGCTGGATGGAATCCGTCAGGAAAGCCGCGCTTCCCGCCTGCAGCGAGGTGGGCAGCGCTTGGGCTTGGGCTTGGGCTTGGGCTTGGGCCTGAGCCTGGGTCGGGAAGAACGCCAAGACAGCTAGGGCGCACAGGAGCGCAACGAGGCCGCCGGCGATGGCTTTAGGTCCTCGTTTGACGCTTCCGGCCGTTGCTGCCATGGAGTGTCCTTAGGGCTGACGCGCTTAAACGCTACTTAATGGTATTGGAGACGTAAGGCGTTTGGTCTTTCAGAAGCACATCGTGTGCGCCGCCTTCCACGATGCTCGTGGAGGAGACCACGGTGAGCTTCGCCTTCTCCTGCAGCTCGGGGATGGTGAGCGCACCGCAGTTGCACATGGTGGACTTCACCTTGGACAGGGTGACGGCTACGTTCTCCTTCAAGGGACCGGCGTAGGGGACATAGGAATCCACGCCCTCTTCGAAGGTGAGGCCCTTCTTGTCGCCGCCCAAGTCGTAGCGCTGCCAGTTGCGGGCGCGGCTGGAGCCTTCGCCCCAGTATTCCTTCATATAGGAGCCGTTGATGTTCACGCGGTTGCTCGGCGCCTCATCGAAGCGGGCGAAGTAGCGACCCAGCATGACGAAATCGGAGCCCATAGCCAAGGCCAGGGTGATGTGGTGATCGTAGACGATGCCGCCATCGGAGCAAAGCGGGATGTAGATGCCCGTTTCCTCGAAATAGCGGTTGCGGGCCTTGGCCACCTCGATGGTCGCCGTTGCCTGGCCGCGGCCGATGCCCTTCTGCTCGCGGGTGATGCAGATGGAGCCGCCGCCGATACCGATCTTGATGAAGTCCGCTCCGGCGTCAGCCAGGAAGCGGAAGCCCTCTTCGTCCACCACGTTGCCAGCGCCCACCTTCACGTCGTCGCCGTAGCGCTCACGAATCCAAGCGATGGTCTTGGCCTGCCAGACGGAGTAGCCCTCCGAGGAGTCGATGCAGAGCACATCCACACCGGCATCCACCAGGGCGGGCACGCGTTCGGCATAGTCGCGGGAATTGATGCCGGCACCCACCATGTAGCGCTTGTGGGTGTCGAGCATCTCGTCGGGGTTGGACTTGTGGGAGTCGTAGTCTTTGCGGAACACCAGGTAAAGCAGGTGATCCTGGTCATCCACGATGGGCAGGGAGTTCAGTTTATGATCCCAGATGATGTCGTTGGCCTCTTTGAGGGAGGTATCGGCCGGAGCCACGATCATCTTCTCCCGCGGCGTCATGAAGTCGGCGACCTTCTCGTCAAGCGACATGCGGGAAAGGCGGTAATCGCGCTCGGTCACAATGCCGAGCAGCTTGCCGTGGGAATCGGCGTTCTCGGTCACGGGCATGGTGGAATGGCCCAAAGCGTCGCGCAGCTCCACCACGTCTTTCAGGGTCATAGTGGGCGACAAATTGGCATCAGATGTCACGAATCCGGCCTTGTAATCTTTCACGCGGGCCACCATGGCCGCCTGATCCTCAATGGACTGGGAGCCGTAGATGAACGACAGGCCGCCTTCAGTAGCCAGGGCGATGGCCATCTTGTCGTCGGAGACCGCCTGCATGATGGCCGATACCATGGGGATGGAAAGGCTGATGGGCGGCTCTTCCTTGCCGCGGCGGTACTTCACCAAGGGGGTCTTCAGACTGACGTTTTGCGGAATGGTGTCTTCAGATGTATAGCCTGGTACCAGCAGGTATTCGTTGAATGTACGCGACGGCTCGTCAAAGTAGTAAGCCACAGATTCTCCCTTCCGCAAAAGACGTTTCTGACATTATAAGCAATCGGCCTTCAAAAATGCGACGTATCCTTTGAACGCTTCGTAGAGGTCGGCCTTGCTCACCACTTCCCAGGGAGCATGCATGGAAAGCACCGCCACGCCGGAGTCTATGACGTCCATGCCGTACTTGGCCGGGATGTAGGCGATGGTGCCACCGCCGCCGGCGTCCACCTTGCCCAGCTCTGCCGTTTGGAACGCCACATCCGCCTGATTCATGATGCGGCGGATGTGAGCTACGAACTCCGCCGAAGAGTCATTGGATCCTGACTTGCCACGCGAACCCGTATACTTGTTGAACACCAGGCCGTGGCCCAGATAGGCGGCGTTGTTGGGCTCGAACACGCTGGCATAGGCCGGGTCGAATGCCGCCGAGACATCGCTGGAGAGCATCTGGGAGTATTCCAGGGCATGGCGCAGGTTCAGATCGCCCTCTTCGCCAGCCAGGGCCATGATGACCGCCACCACGTTCTCGAAGAAGAGCGAGCCCATGCCGGTGGCACCCACCGAACCTATCTCCTCTTTGTCCACGAGCACCGTGAGGGCGGTGCGCTGAGGCGTGTCTTCGAGTGCCAGCTGAGCCAGAAGCGACGGGAAGGCGCAGGAGGAATCATCGTGACCGTAGCCCAAGATCATGGACCGGTCGAAGCCCAGGTCGCGAGCGGCGCCGGCAGGGACAACCTCTATCTCGGCCGAGAGCAGGTCCTCCTCCACGATGCCGTATTTCTCTGAGAGCAGCTGCAAGGCATAGGCCTTCACCGGCTCTTTGGCCGCGAGCTTCTCCAGGGGGGTCTTCTGGGAGTCCGGGCGATCGTCGCTTTCAGGCAGCTTCCAAGGGCGACTGCCGATGAGCACATCCAGGTCCTCGCCTTCCACCACCTTACTGCCTGTCTTCTCCATTTGCTCACGGGCCAGGTGAATCAGCAGGTCAGACACGCAAAACACCGGATCATCCGGGTCTTCTCCCAGGTTCACCTGCACCACGGTGCCGTCTTCCTTAGCGATCACCCCGTGAAGTGCCAGGGGCAGCGTGACCCACTGGTAGTTCTTGATGCCACCGTAGTAGTGGGTGTCCAGGTGCAAAAGCCCATTGCGCTCCACGAGCGGGTTCTGCTTCAGGTCCAGGCGCGGCGAGTCGATGTGGGCCCCCAGGATGTTGAAGCCATTCCGCAGCGGCTCGGTGCCGATGTGAGCCAAGATCACCGCTTTGCCGTCCTTGCAGGCCATCACCTTATCGCCGGGCTTCAGCGCCGTACCGTCTTCATAGAGGCGCTCCAAGTCTTGGTAACCGGCAGCGCGGGCGCGGTCCATGGCAGCCACGGCGAACTCGCGCTCCGTCTTGTTCTGCGAGATGAACCGGCGATAGTCTTCCGCCAGGGCCTCCAACTGCTCCAGGTCGCTTGCGGTATATTTCTCCCAGGCGTTCTTCGTTTCCATCATGCTCCTTTCCCAACGTCGTCTTATCGCTCCCATTATGCCACGGGCTTGGAGGCTTAAGGTGCGGGGTCTGGGCTTAGGAGCGGAAGGCCTCCAGGACCAGCTGAGCGCGGGTGCCTATGGGCAAGGTGTTCGCCTCCAAGAACTCCCCGACCTGGGAAAGCGGTAGCTCGAAGACCTCGATGAGCTCATTGGTCTCCGTGCGTGGCTCGCCGGTCTTCTCCGCCTGAACGAACAGCACTTGCACCGTCTCATCGGTAAGCCCCGTGGAGGAATAACCCGCCTGAGGCAAGATACGTGCGGGCGTTCCCTCTAGGATGCTATAGCCGGTCTCTTCGGCCAGCTCACGCCGCGCGGCCTGCAAAGGTGTCTCACCAGCATCGATGAGGCCTGCCGGAAAAGCGATACACCAACTGTTGAGGGCATAACGGAATTCCCGGATCATCAAAAGGGTATCGCGAGGAGTGCGCGCAACGATGCACACGGCATCGGCACCGCTGGATGCGCCTTGGCCGTTGCGGTCAAGCAGCCTCTGGTAGGCGTCAAGATCCTTCCGAGAAGCCTCCTCATATATATGTAGGGAGCCATCGGCCATGCGGTAAGTGAGAACATACTTCTTCACCCAGCCATCGCTCACCTGCTCCACCTTCAGCAGTTCGGGTGTGTCCATCGTAGACGCCTCCATCGCCCCTCCCTTCCCGCAAAGCCCCAGGACCTGCATGGTCAACTAGATTCTACCTTGTATTCGAAGGCGGGAATTATAGGTTTTTCCGTCAGCATCTTCGTGATAGGATTCCAGAAGAACTAAGAGGAAGGGACGTGATGTTCTGTACGAATTGCGGCGCTCAGATCGCCGATGATGCGGCTTTCTGCACGAATTGCGGAACTACCACCGCAAGCGAGATCGCCCAACCGCCCGCAACGGCACCCGAAGACACTGCAGTCAACTGCCCGAAGAAGCGCTCGAAAGCGCCGATCATCATCGGAATCGTCATCGCGGTGATAGCCATCGCCGCAGTGGTCGCAGTGGTCATGCTCAACCCCTTCGCCACCAGCACGAGCGGGAAATCCGATGCTTCAGCGTCTTCCGCCAGCGCCGAGCCCACAAAGCCTCAAATCGTCAGCAACGATTACCTCCGTATCGAGATGCCTGCGAGCTATGTGGATGAAGGGCTGAAGTGGACCCTTGAGAGTTCCATCGCGACCTTGAAGAACGGCGATGACAAAGCGCTTGCCGTCCTACTCTGCGGCATGGACGCGCTCAGCGGCGAGGCAGGCCAGGGGGCGCTCCTGGACGCATTCTCGCTTACAACCGATAACGAGGACATACACCTGAATGCCTATCTGATCGGTTCATCGGAGAAGAGCCTCGCCGATGAACCCGTGGGGCTTTTCGCACCCTATTGGGACGCAGACGGCAACTACATCGCTTCGGATTCATCGGCACATGGCACGTTGGCCCTGGAGTCGGCGGGGCTGACGGTTGAGGATGTCCTTTCGTGGATCACCCTCAACAACGCCGGCACCTTCGTTCCCGCCAAGATCATGGAAACGGTGACGTCCATCTCGGAGATCTCAGGGGATTCGTCATCCCAATCGGCGCAGGAGACGGAAGCGAATTCAAGCACCAACGCTTCTGACAAGCAAGCCCACGGCACCTCTTACAACACCGCGTCCTTCTACGGCGTGTGGATCGGCGCTTTCAGCACTCGCGACCGGGCTGAATCGTTCGCCGCTGAGGCCCAGGGCAAAAACCTCCCCGCCGAGGTTTACGTGAGCAGCGAGTGGACGAATCTCAACCCGACCACCTATTACGTGGTGTCAATCGACCACGCGCAAAGCGAGGCTGTGGCCAACGACTTGCTGGCGAAGGCGAAGGCGGCCGGTTATAGCGATGCGTATGTGAAATACTCGGGGAATCATCGCTAATATGCTGGTCGGCGTGCTCTCAGATACTCACGGGACCTTGGACCCGCGCGCCTACGCGCTGCTGGCCGATTGCGACCACATCATCCATGCGGGCGACATCTGCGGCCCTGAGGTGCTCCGCGAGCTGAAGACGCTGGCGCCGGTCACGGCAGTGCTTGGCAATAACGACTTCGATGAATACGGCGAATCCGTGGGCCGTTATGCCCGACCGGTGCTCGATGGCGTGAAGTTCCTCGTGGCCCATTACCCGCGAGATGTGCAGCCGAGCGCCTGGGGCAACGGGGCGCTGAGCCCGGGCGACCCCATCCCCGATGTATGCATCCACGGGCACACGCACGTGCCGCGACTCGAATACGGCCCGGCGGCACGGCCGGCCGGTTTCGTGCTGAATCCGGGTTCGGTGTTCAGGCCCCGGGGAGGCAACCCGCGTTCCTTGGCTAAGATCCTCTTAGCTGATGGGCAGGTGGAGGCAATTCGCATAGAGTCGCTGGATGGCGAAGGGCTGCTTAGCGTGGGCGATTGGCCGAAGCGCTAACCGTACGGCCTGAAGCGGCCAACCGGGGTGGCGCGACCCGGCAGAGCGCGGGCCTAGCGGCCCACCACCTCGATCTGCAGCGCCTCCAGGATATCCAGAGCTTCCTGGTTAAGGGTAGCATCGGGAGCATCGGTGCAGGTGGCGTCTACGATTATGGGCACATCGGGGCAAGCGGTGCGGGCGATCACAGCGTTTGAGAGCACGCACATGTTCGACACCAATCCCACCAGCTCGATGGACTCCAAAGGCAGCGTTCCCAGGCTCTCAGCCGTGCGCTGCAACTCGATCAGCCGCTCGAACAGGTCCACGCTGCCGAAGGCGTTCTTGTAGAAGACCGAATCGCTGTCGCGCATGCGCTTGGCCACTTCGCCGTAGAGCTTGTGGCCGTCGGTTCCCTCGATGCAATGGGGGATGGGAAGCTTTTTCCCCTCTTGGGTGTCCAGGTAATCCTTGTGATGGGTATCCAGCGTGAAGCATACCGGATCGCCCGCCTCATGATAGAGGTCGATCTTGCGGGCGATGCGCGCGTCAAGGGCCTTGGCCGCCTCGAAGCCGAGCGCCCCATCCACGAAGTCGTTTTGATAATCTACAACGATGAGCAGGCGTTTCATGGTTCCCTCCACTGACCGGCCCTAGGCCTGGCCCTCCTTTTCCAACACATCCAAAGCAGCCCGGTAGCCACCGGTGCCATAGCTGAGGCACTTCGATACGCGGGCGATGGTCGTAGCCGACGCGCCGGTGGCCTCCTCTATCTTCGCGTAAGAGCGCCCCTGGCTGAGCATGCGCGCCACGGATAGACGCTGCGAGCTTTCCCGGATCTCTCGAATAGTGAAGAGGTCTTCCAGCAGCTTGAACAGCGTATCCTTGTCGTGAAGCTGGGCGAGCACTTCTAGCAGGTTCTCCACATCCGGCGTGCGCAGGTCGGCCACGGCTATCCCTCCTTCGAATCGTCGGCGATGCCCCGCACCGGGATACCTGCGCGGAACAGGCCGTATTCCAGCGAATCCACCAAGGCGTTCCACGACGCCTCGATGATGTTCTCCGACACACCCACCGTGCCCCAGACCCCCTGGCTGTCGCGAGTGGTGATGACCACGCGCGTGATGGCGTCGGTGCCTGTGCTTTCGTCGAGCAAGCGCACCTTGAAGTCGATGAGGTGCATGGCGGCCACTTCGGGGTAAGTGGGCATGAGGGCCAGCTTAAGGGCCGAAGAGAGGGCGCCCACCGGGCCTACGCCCTCACCGGTTGCAACCGAGCGCTCCTGGCCCACGTGGATCTTGATGGTGGCCTCGCTCTGGGCGTCTTTCGCCAGCGCGCCCGTGTCTTCGCGGTCGTCCACTATGACACGGAAGCTCTCCAGCGTGAAATGCGGCTGGAAGCGCCGCAGCTGCGACTCGATGAGCAGTGCCAAGGAGCCGTCGGCCACCTCGTAGGAATAGCCCAGCGCCTCCCGGGCTTTGATCTCGTTCAGCACCTGCTGGGCCACTTCGGGGCTTTCCCCCAGGTCAATGCCCAGGTCTTCGGCTTTTGCTGCCAGGGACGCCTTGCCTGCAAGCTCGCTTACCAGCATGCGGGTGGTGTTGCCCACCAGCTCCGGATCCACGTGCTCATAGGCCTCGGGGAAACGCACGATGGCGCTCGCATGAAGGCCGCCCTTGTGGGCGAAAGCCGAGGAGCCGGCATAGGGTGTATGGCTCCAAAGGGAGAACGTGCACACCTCTGCCACGTAGTTGGCAACGCTGGTGAGCTGGCGCAGGTTCCGAGGCCCCACGCAGGTGCAGCCCATCTTCAGCTCCAAATCGGCGATGATCGTGAGCAAATCGGCATTGCCCACCCGCTCGCCATAGCCGTTCACCGTACCCTGGACCTGCCGAACGCCCGCGCGCACGGCCGCAAGGCTGTTGGCCACGGCGCAACCGGAATCGTTGTGGCAGTGGATGGCCAGAAGCTGATCGGGAAAGCGCGCCGCCACCTGGGAAACGCAGGCTTCTATCTGGAAGGGCAGCGCCCCGCCGTTGGTATCGCACAGGGCGATGGAATCCGCCCGGGCCTCCACGGCGGCCGCCAAGCACTCCAGAGCGTAGTCGGGATTGGCGCGGTAACCGTCGAAGAAATGCTCGGCGTCGAAGATGACCTCCAAGCCCTGGGCTTTGAGATAGGCCACGGACTGGCGGATCATCCGCAGGTTCTCCTCCAGGGTGGTCTGAAGCGCCCGCTGCACCTGGGCATCCCAGGTCTTGCCCACAATGGCAATCACCGGAGCACCGCTGGCCACCAGGTCCGCCAGACCCGGGTCGTCTTCGGGAGCCGTATCCTTGCGACACGTGGAACCGAAAGCCGCGAGCTTCGCGTGCTTCAGCGGATGCTCCCGCAGCTCCTTGAAAAAGGCGATGTCTTTGGGGTTGGAGGCGGGAAAGCCGCCTTCGATGCAATCGATGCCGAAGTCGTCCAGGCGCCGCGCGATGCGGAGCTTGTCTTCCAAGGAAAGCGAGATGCCTTCAGCCTGCTCCCCATCGCGCAGCGTGCAATCATAGGTGAGTATCTTGGTCATGGTATATCAGCCAAGCCTAGGCGCGGCTCAAGTCCGCCAGGAGCGACCGCGGCCGTTAGAGCTCCGTCAGCCAGTCCTCGTAGGCCTCCACGTTGCCGTAGACGACGTCGAAGAAGCGCGTTTGCAGGGCCTTGGTGACCTCACCGGCGTGACCGGCGCCCACCGTGCGCTCGTCCACTTCGCTGACCGGCGTGAGCTCGGCAGCCGAGCCGGTCATGAACATCTCGTCTGCGATGTAGAGGTCGCTGCGGGTGAGGCTCTCCTCTATGGGGTAGACATCCAATTCCTCAGCCTCGAACATATCGGCGGCAATGGTGAGGATGGAGTCGCGGGTGATGCCCTCCAGCAGGCCGTCGGAAAGCGGCGGCGTGGAAAGCACGCCGTTGCGCACGATGAAGAGATTCTCGCCGGTGCCTTCGCACACATGACCCGCCTCGTTGAGCATGATGGCCTCATCGTAGCCGTGGGATTTCGCCTCCAGCTTCGCGAAGATGGAGTTCATATAGGAAGCGACGGATTTCACCGCAGGCGGGATGGCATTGATGGAGCGCTGGCGCCAGGAGGACACGCCCACCTTCACGCCTTTCTCCAGCGCCTCGGGGCCCAGATAGGCATCCCAGGGCCATGCAGCGATGATCACATCCACGGGTGCGCCGGTGGGGTCCACGCCCATGGAGCCGTATCCGCGGTAGACCAGCGGGCGGATGTAGCATTTGGTGAGGCCGTTTTTGCGGATGACCTCGCAGGTTGCCTCGCAGAGCTCGTCCACGGAATAAGGCAGGTCTATCAGCGCGATCTTGCAGCTGCGATGCAGGCGCTCCATGTGGTCGCGCAGGCGGAAGACGTAGCTTTTGCCCGTTTCCGGGTTCTCATAGCAGCGGATGCCCTCGAAGACACCCGAGCCGTAATGGAGCGTATGGGAGAGCACGTGGGTCGTCGCTTCGGCCCAGGGGATGATCTTCCCGTTCTTCCAGATGTAATCGACTTCTTGCACGCCTGCCATAGAGGGTCCCTTCTTTCCTGCTCTGTTGCGCGTGATCCGGTGCGCTTATCCCGTTGCGCCTGCGCCGCTCGCAGGCGATTGCGCACTATTGTACTCCAACGTGCGCTAGCAGAAGGCAGAGCACCCTGGGATTGCAGCGTTTTCCGCTAACGGCATGTTGGAAATCCTCTCATAAGAAGGGTTTTCCCAACAAATTCCAATCAAAACAGGGGGGAGTAGTTGGGTTAGGGACGCTTATGGGAGGTTTTATCCTCTTTGAGATAATATGAGTTATTCGCATCGAATTGCTGACCGGCGGTTTCGCAAACGATGCACGGTGCAGCGACGCGAAGTCCGCCCTAAACCCTCTCATAACCATGATTAACTCAACCACTCCCCCCTGTTTTGATTGTTTTTTGGCGGGAAACCTCCTATAAGCGCCCGTAGCCCAACTCCCCTGCTTTAGTTGCCGCACAGCAGGCATCTCAAGAAAGGAATGGGGCATGAAGACACCGAACATGAATGGAGCATGATGATGAATGGGACGCCGAGCAGCGAAGCGAGACCGAAGCTTAAAGCTGGCGGCGGAAGGCGACGAGCTTCTCCAAAGCGCCGGCGAAAAGGAAGCCCAGGGTGCTCGGCAGCACGTAGGGGGCAAGCGGGTTGCTCTCGAGCACGCGGCGCACATCGTCACTTGTGGGATTGATGGACTTCAGCTTGGTCCAGCGGGCACCGGGGGTGGTGGCAGCCATCTGCTCCTCGAGGGCCTCGTTTTGCTCGGCAACCTGCTGGGTCACATCGTCACTCAAGTAGATGTCCACCGACGCTGCAGGCGCCGCAGCCGAACCGTTGGGGTCGAGCGCCTCCATGGGCTCGTCCACTCCTTCGATCACGAAGGAGTCGATGGGGCGCACCACCTGGTTGCCGATGCCACCGCTGGAGCCACCGCCCGACGGCTTGTCATTGCCGCCAATGGGCAGGTCATCGCCGTCCACGCGGCCGTTGTCGTCATCGCCGCCGGTGTCGGTATCGGCATCGCCCACATGCACCGTGAGCGGCTGGGCGTTGGAAACGCGTACCACGTCATCGGGGGTGATGGCGCGCACGCGGATATATATGAGGTTGGGAGTGGAACCTTCCCCGTCGCCGCCGGAGCCACCGGAATCACCGGAGCCGCCCGAACCGCCCGAACCGCCGTTATTCACGGGTTCGGTCTTCACCTTCAGCGTGGATTTATGCTCATTCTCGATCACCGTCCAGGAGCCGCCGCCGTCTTCGGAGTACTCCCAGATGTAGTCCAGTTCGGCCACGTTGTTGTAACCGTAGATGCTCGAGCGGAAGATGGCGACCTCACCTGCGCGGGGCGGGTTGTAGGAGAGCACCACGGAGAAGTCATCACCGATGCGCAGCTCCACCGGCTCCGACGTTGCCGTGAGGTGCTCGTCGGAAGCGCCGCTGCCGAATGACGCCTTGTTGTCGATGGTCACCCGGTAAAACGTGCCCACCGTTTCGTGGCTCGTGAGCACGCGCAGGGTCTGGCCAATGGCGTTCTTGATCTTCTGCCAGGTGGCGCCGCCGTCGGTGGATTTCTCCCACTGGCAATCCCAGCTGCCGTTGATGTTGTGATTGGGCGACGCGACGAATTCGGCCTCCACGCCCAGCGGCACCGGCACGTAACTCACGCCCACCTGCAGCTCATCGGTTTGGGAGGTCTTCATATTCACTTGGATGGTGTTGATCCAGCGCAGGGCGTTGGCATCCACGTTGGAGGCGTTGGAGTTGAAGAGGAGGCGGAAGCGCGTGTTGTCCACCAGCTCGGGCTCGCTTGGGGTGGAGGCAGAACCCGAAGAACCGCCTTCGCCGGCGGGATCGGAGGCCTCACCGGAAGCGGAGCCTTCGGAACCGGACCCTTCGCCCGCACCGGAACCGCCCTCGCTTTCACCTTCGCCCGGCTCATCCCCGGGGACGATGAGCGCCGACTTCACAGCAAGCATAGCCGAGACGCCTTGCAGCATCTCCCAATCCAGCTTGGTGTGGATGCCGCGGTAGTCTATGAGGTCGATGGAGTCGATCGGCGCTTCGGAGAGCTCCACACCGGCCTCGGTGAAGGCGTGCTCCAAAAGCTTGAGGAAGCTGAAGCCGTAGCCGGTTATGTCCAGCCCCTCGCCGTTGCTGCGCATGGTGAAATCCTGCGTTGAGAAATCCAGCGTGCCGGCAGCGCCCAGGGCCTCCAGCTCGCTTAGGCTGTAGGCGCGCCGAAGGATGCCGTCGTCGGCTGCGGGCTCGTCGCCCGTCGCGCCGGAGTCGTCCGGTGTGGTGGCGCCTGAGGAATCGGAGCCGGAAGCGCCCGTGCCTGCGCCGCCCGCGTCGCCTGCGCCCGCACCCGCATCTTCGCCGTTGCCTTCCCCGTCACCGGAATCGGCATCGTCTGAGGCGGGCTTTATGGAGCCGTTACTCACAATGGTCAGCGTATCCTGAGGATGCGAGGGCCCCTGGGGGTCTTCGGTTTCCTCCTCGGGGTTGCCCACGATCACGGAGATCTCGTCTGCCATAGTCTCAGACGTGGAGATGACCTGCGCCTCGCACAGCACGCGGCAGGTCCCTTCCCGCAAAACCGTGAGCAGACCCGTTTCCTCGTCAACCGAAACCGCATCGCCGTCGAGCACCGTCCATTTCAGGTTCCCCAAAGCGCCGCCGCTGAACTCGCCCAGCAGCCCGTCGTTTCGGCTGTCGTAAACGTCGCCGGCTTCCACATTCTGCATAGCCACCTTGGCCTGGAGTTGCAGCGTTTTACCGATGTCATCCTTGGCGAACACGAGGCCCGTTTCGGTGACGTGGTCGGGCTTTGCGTCGAAGAGGATCTCCACGGATTTCAGTTCGGGGTTGACCACCGGCTCCGGCGGTTGCTCCACGTCGGCCACCGCATCCACGGCAAAGGAGACCGTGAGGCCCCGGGCGCGGCACGTCACCGTGGCCGGACCGCCTTCGTTCACGCTGAGGGAGAGCACCTTGGAGGGCCCCACGGAGAAATTCACCGCCTCGCCACCGGAGGCAAGCTCCCAGTCGGCGAAAACGGCGCTTTCCACATGGGTCACGCCGCCGCGCTCATCGGCCTGGAGGTATACGTTGTCCCACACCGGCACCGCCACGAAATCGCGCATGCCCGCGCTCTCCTTCAAAGTGAGGGGCGGCGCGGCGGCCTCGGTCACAGCCGAGGCGCCGGGCACGGGAAACCACAGGTGCTCCTTTTCGTCCCATTGATAGATCACCAGGTCAGTGAGGGGGGCATCGGGGTCGGTGGTGGACCCGTTGTTGGGCGTCACCGTGTCCGCCGGGTAGGCGAAGGCGTTTTCCAGATGGAAGCTCAGCCCGAAGACCAGGGCGAATACCAAGATCAGGCGGATGGCCTTGTCTACGAACGCGCGGGTTTCAGCATTCTGACCCATGGGTTACTCGCCTCCGGTTTCGCCGCCATCTCCCGGATTCCCCGTTGCATCCCCTTCGCCTGCGGCTGCGCCTTCGCCCGCGGCAGCATCTTCGCCCGCGGCGCCGCCTTCCCCGTTGCCGCCAGTAGGCGCTTGGCCTTCCTCCACCAGGTAGTACTTGCCCGTAACCGGGTCTTGGTAAACGGTGCCCATCTCCACGAAGGAGTTGCCCTCGCCGTAGAGCTGCTCGTTCATGGACGTGACGTCTTCTTGGGCGAGCTCTTCGTCCATGTCAACCTGGGTGAACTGCGCCAGGTCCACGTTCCACGCCATGACCAGGGCAACCATGAGGCCGCACGCGAACACCAACATGATGTCGCCCACGCTGCTCATGGAGGTCATGGGATCCACGTCGTCTTTGCGGCGGGGTTTGAGGAACGAACCGTTTGAGGAATAATAGCCTGCCATAGCGCTTCCTTAAGACAGGTATTCGTCGTCGAAGGGCTCACCTTGTGGGTAGCCCCCCGCAGGATTCTGCGGCTGACCCTGAGGCGGCTGGACGCCCGGTTGGGCTGCGTAGCCGTCTGCATAACCATAATTGGGATTCACGGGCATACCGGCACCGGTATAGGCTTCGGCTTCCTGACCGACCACCGTTGCCACCGGCATGGCCGTGGGTAGCGGAGGCTCGGGCATCACCGTGAGCGGCGGCACCATGGCGGGGGCGGGCATGAAGATGGGGGTTTCGCGCATCGGCTGCTCGCGATAACCCAGGCCGCCTCCTCCTTCGGCACCGTAAGCGCGTCGGTCTGCGCCTGCGGCACCACCCGTTCGCGCGGCTTCGGGCTGGCGGATGTCTTGGATCTTCTGCACCATGGTGGCCATAGCGCTATCCAGCGCCGAGAGGTAATTGGCGTACCAACTTGCGCGGATCTTGCCGATGACCAGGCAAACCGCCGCAACCACCAGGCCGGCAACCGTGGTGTCGAACGCCACGAGCAACGACGCGGAAAGCTGAGCGGTATCGGCGTTGCCCAGGGCCTGGATTCCCGGACCCAACGGGATGAGCGTGCCTACCAGGCCCAGCATGGGGGCCACCCGCGCTGCCATATTGTTACGGTCGACGATGCGGTCGTAATGGGCTTCTTCCTGGTTCATAAGGCGCCTCACCAGGGCGATTAGAGCGTCGCCCGGTAAGTCGCGGTATTCGTAAACGGTGTTGAGAGCCTCCTTTTGGCGGCGCAGCAAGCCCGACTCGGCGATGACCGATGGGATGAGCGTTTCGGAGGCATTGGAGAGCGACGAGAGGAATTGCGGCATGACCACCTTATAGTGGCGCCGCTCGGTGATAAGCTCCACCAAAATGCTGCCGATGCTGAACACCGCGTAGGCGATGAGGATGAGCAACAGGATGATATCAGGCGTAAGGAGAGCCTGGGATATAACGTGAAGAATGTCGCTTAAGGACGTCTGCACAAGGTGGCCTTTCGTTTGCTAGTTCGTTGCTTGCGGTCCGTCGTTGGCGGTTCGTCGTTGGCGGTCCATTAGCTGATAGCCCATCGGCCGGTGCTTTCCGACAGCCCAGGTTGATGGCCCAGATACTCGCCGGTGGCCCATAGGATCACAGCCCATTGTTCAACTACCGTAACATACCATCTGTCACCGCGCACAACCAGACTTCCCAGTAAATCATCAGGAAAGATGCACGGCTCTTCCGCAAATCACCCGCGCGTTGCCGAACGTGCGCATGCCGGGGAGGGGATTATGTCAGGGGACGGGGATGATGGCATATGTCAGGGGACGGGGATGATGGCATGA
>CAZKKN010000028.1:0-1956 GCA_964553375.1 uncultured Eggerthellaceae bacterium
GGTGGGCCCGGAGTTGCAGATGCACCAGTGCGGCCTGCCGAACAACATGGCTTTGGAGCTGTTCAAGCCCTTCGTGATGAAGCGCCTGGTCGAGCTTGAGTACTGCGGCAACATCAAGGCCGCTAAGCGCGCCGTGGACCGCGGTGCCAGCTACGTGTGGGATGTGCTGGAAGAGGTCATCAACGAGCATCCCGTGCTGCTGAACCGCGCACCCACCCTGCACCGCTTGGGCATCCAGGCCTTCGAGCCGGTGCTGGTGGAAGGCAAGGCCATCAAGCTGCATCCGCTGGTCTGCACCGCTTTCAACGCCGACTTCGACGGCGACCAGATGGCCGTGCATGTGCCGCTTTCCGGTGCCGCCCAGGCCGAGGCCCGCGTGCTCATGCTCTCCACCAACAACATCAAGTCCCCGGCCCACGGCCGCCCGCTCACCATCCCCACCCAGGACATGATCATCGGCCTGTACTATCTCACGGCCATGCGTGAGGGTTTTCCGGGCGAGGGACGTGCGTTCATGGACTTCGACGATGCCCGCAACGCCTACGACGCCCGCAGCGACGTGGACCTGCAGGCGAAGATCCAGGTGCGCCTGACCAAGGACACCCAGGTTGCCACCGCTTTCAACGAGTTCACCGAATACAAGGCCGGCAGCCGTCTGGAGACCACCATCGGCCGCATCACCTTCAACGAGGTGCTGCCCGATGACTATCCCTTCCTCAACTACGGCATGAACAAATCGGAGATCAGCCGTTTGGTGGAAGATGTCTGCAACCGCTATGCGATGTCCGAGGTGCCGCCCATCCTGGACGGTCTGAAAGCGGCGGGCTTCCACTATGCCACCCGCGCCGGCGTTACCGTGTCGGTTTACGACGCCTCCATCCCGCCGAATAAGGGGGAGATCCTCGCTGCTGCCGACGAGAAGGTTGCAGCCATCGATGAGGACTACGAGATGGGCCTCATGAGCCCCGAGGAGCGCCACCGCCAGGTAGTGGACATCTGGAACGAGGCCAACGAAGAGGTGGGCGAGGCCATGGCCGAGAACTTCGACCACTTCAACCCCATCTACATGATGGCCTTCTCCGGTGCTCGCGGTAACATCAAGCAGATCCGCCAGCTCGCCGGTATGCGCGGCCTGATGTCCGACCCGAAGGGCGAGATCATCGACCGTCCCATTAAGGCGAACTTCCGCGAGGGCCTCTCGGTTCTGGAATACTTCATCTCAACCCACGGCGCCCGTAAGGGTCTGGCCGACACCGCCCTGCGTACGGCCGACTCCGGTTATCTGACCCGCCGCTTGGTGGACGTGGCACAGGACGTGATCATCCGCGAGATAGATTGCGGTACCGCAGATGGCGTGCCCTATCGGGTGCGCAACGAGAAGGGCGACCTGGACGACAACCTCATCGGCCGCTGTCTGCTGGAGCCGGCGGCAGACCCCGATGGCGTGATCCTGTTGGATGCAGGCGAGTACATCTCCTCCATGCGCCAGCTGGCGGAGCTCGATGCGGCCGGCATAGAGGAAGTGGTGATCCGCACGGTCATGACCTGCCATGCCCACGAGGGCGTGTGCCAGAAGTGCTACGGCTGGGACCTCGCCACTTCGCGTCCGGTGAACATCGGCACCGCCGTGGGCATCATAGCCGCCCAGTCCATCGGCGAGCCGGGCACCCAGCTCACCATGCGCACCTTCCATACCGGCGGCGTGGCCGGCGACGACATCACTCATGGCCTGCCCCGTGTCCAGGAGCTTTTCGAAGCCCGCAAACCCAAGGGCCTGGCTGTGCTCTCGGAGATAACCGGTACGCTGCAGATCTCCGGCGATAAGCAGCAGAAGATCCTCACGGTCCACGACCAGGAGGGCAACATCCGCGAGTATGCGGTCTCTGCCCGCGCCCAGATGCAACCGGGTGTGGAAGATGGCTGCCATGTGGTGGTGGGCCAGCAGCTCACCAAGGG
>CAZKKN010000028.1:1966-23227 GCA_964553375.1 uncultured Eggerthellaceae bacterium
AACACCACGCTGCGCTATATCGTCTCCCAGGTCCAGGGCGTGTACGTATCCCAGGGCGTGGACATCAACGATAAGCACATCGAGGTCATCGCGCGTCAGATGCTGCGCAAGGTCACGGTTCTGGACTCCGGCGATTCCGACTACCTGCCGGGACGCCAGGTGAACCGCTACGAATTCCAGGATGCGGCCAATGAGCTCATCGCCGACGGCAAGCGGCCGCCGGTGGGTCAGCCTCTGCTTCTGGGCATCACCAAGGCCTCTTTGGCCACGGATTCGTGGATGTCCGCCGCATCGTTCCAGGAGACCACCAAGGTGCTCACCGATGCCGCTATCGAGGGCAAGGTGGACAAGCTCAATGGCTTGAAGGAGAACGTGATCATCGGCAAGCCCATCCCTGCGGGCACGGGCCTCAGGCGCTATCGCAACGTGAAGCTCACCTACAAGGGCGAGCCGGTGGAGATGACCGATTCCGATACGCTGCCCGATTTCGCTCCGGATGTGCTGCGCGACATCGAGGACATGCTGCCCCAGCCCCAGGATTGGTCGCTGGATGGCGATGGCTACTTCAACATGCCGGGCAACAGCTACGGCGGCTTCTACAACGGCCTTTCCCTGGGCCACCGCGCCAACATGCTCTCCGACGAGGACGCACGGCTCTACATCTACGATGACCTGGGCGTGTCCCAGCGCTGGGCCAATAAGTTCTCCGAAGCCGGCATTGAGACGGTGGCGGACCTCCTGGGTCACACTGAAGACGACCTGCTGCGCATCGAGGGCATCGGTGCCAAGGCCATCGAGGAGCTGAAGGCCGGGCTTGAAGAGCGCGACCTGCTCAGCGTGATAGAAGACGACCTCTCTGCCACCAATGACGACATGAGCCAGTTGCTCGATATGGTGTTCAGCCCCGATGACCACATCCTCATCGGCGGCGACGAGCCGCCCTCATTCAGCACCGACGGCGAGGATATGCTGGGCGAGGCGCTCCCGCCGCGCTCCTATCAGCGCAACCTGGAGGAGCTGGATGCGCTTCTGGGCTCCATGGATTCCTTGGGATTCGGCCTTACGAGCGCCGAGGAGGAGGAAGCCTCTAACAGAGCTCAGCAATCGGACGAAGAATAAGGTCTGAGCGCTTCAAAGGACAAGGCCGCCTCGTTTCGAGACGGCCTTGTTTGAATTAGACCGCTGAATGGAAGAAGGACCTGTGGCCTGCAAGTACTACATCCCCGATGGCGCTTCGGCGCCTGGTTCGCAGATAGGCGCGACCCTTGAGGCGCTGGCTGCCACCATCCGCCAACGACGCTCGGCCGGAGAGGAGAGCTATTCATGCCAGCTGCTCACCGGGCCTGCGGACGCACCGCTGAAGAAGCTCATGGAGGAAGCGGGGGAGGTGGCATTGGCGGCCAAGGATCTGGAAGCCGTTAGCGGTGAGGGGCGTGATGCGCTGCTCGACCACCTCCGCTATGAGAGCGCGGATGTGGTCTATCACTTACTGGTGGTGCTGGAGCGCTATGGCATAGGGATCGATGAGCTTGCAGCCGAACTGAACAGCCGCATGACCGAGGCAGAGCGTCCTGTCGGTGCGGCGCTCATCCGGGACGGGCATATCAACAGGGGGTAGTGCTGTGGGAAGATTATTCGGAACAGATGGCGTGCGGGGCATTGCCAATGCGGAGCTCACCTGCCAGCTAGCCTATCGATTGGGCCAAGCGGCGGCGGTGTTCCTCGGTCCCCAGATCGTCATAGGCAGGGATACGCGCGTATCAGGCCCCATGTTGGAGGCGGCAGCGGCCGCGGGCGTGATGAGCGCTGGTGGCACGGCGCTTCGGGCCGGCGTGATACCCACTCCGGGCGTGGCTTTCCTGGTACGTGACGGCTATGCCGATGGCGGTCTCGTCATATCGGCTTCCCATAACCCGCCGGAATACAATGGCATCAAGCTCTTCGATGACCAGGGCTTCAAACTCCCCGATGAAACGGAAGACGCCATAGAGGATTTCATCCTGGCCGGTGGTTTGGAAGCCACCGATGGCCCCGAAGGCCAACAGCTGGCTGTAGGGGAGGCGGTAGGTGACACCATGGTGCTGGGAGATGCGGTGCAACGCTATGTGCGCCATGCCGTGAAAAGCGTCAAGGACCAGGGCATGGACCTCTCCGGTTTGCATATCGCCTTGGATGTGGGCCACGGAGCCTCCACCAGCACCAGTGCCTGGGCCTTCCGCGAGCTGGGTGCAGAAGTGACTTGCATCAATGATGATTTCAACGGCTGCGACATCAACGTAGGCTGCGGTTCCACGCATCTTGAGCCGCTGGCCCAGCTGATGGAGGAAAGCGGTGCCGACATAGGGGTTGCCCACGATGGCGATGCCGACCGCGTCATGCTCATGACACCCTCCGGCAAGGTGATCGATGGCGACTTCATGGCTGCAGCGTTGGCGTTGGACATGCGGGACCGCGGCGTGTTGGCCAACAACACCGTGGTGAGCACCGTGATGTGCAACCTCGGATTCACCGTGGCCATGGCCCGGGCAGGCATCCAGGTGGTGCAGACCTCCGTAGGAGACCGTTACGTGCTGGAGGAGATGCGCGCCCATGGCCACCGCATCGGCGGTGAGCAATCGGGGCATATGATCCTCTTGGATTACAACTCCACCGGCGATGGCTTGGTCACCGCCTGCCAATACCTGGCCGCCCTTAAGCGCTCGGGGAAATCCGTGGAGGAGTTCGCTTCGGTGATGGAGCGGTTCCCCCAAACCCTGATCAATGTCCCTGTGACTGACAAAGGGGCTTTGGACTACTGCGATGCCATCCGCCAAGCGACGGATGAATTCCAGGAGAAGCTTGGCGACGAAGGGCGCATACTCATCCGCCCCAGCGGCACAGAGCCGCTCGTGCGCGTGATGGTGGAGGCGAAATCCGCCGCCATAGCCGAGGAAGTGGCGCAATCCTTAGCCCAGGTGGTAGAGCGCGAACTGGGCTAAGGCCGTTAGGGCCGCCTTGGTTTCAGGCTAACCTGTTTCCTTTATTTCCTGTGTCGGCGGAAGAGCCCCCCGCGCTTTTGCGGCGGCATGTTGATCTGCTGGTCCTGCTGGGCGAAGAAGCCCCCTTCGTCTTCCCCTTGACGTTCGTTCACCATGCGGTCGGCCTGGGGGTTGGTGGGCAGTATCTCGCCGATGCGCATCTCGGTAAGGCCTGCAGCCTCGGCCATGGCGGCCTGGTTGGCAGCGACGGCTTGGGCGTTCGCTGCCGCATTGAGCTGGGCGCGCAGAGCCGATAAGCGCATCGCGGCCTCCCGGGCATCCTGTTCGTCGTTAGGCACCAGCGGCACCACGAAGTCCTCTTCCTCAACTGCGACATCCTGGGGAGCGGCACTCGCATCCTGGGTCTCCCGAGGGTCTGCTGGGACGAGGTTCTTCTGAGCGAACTCCTCGACCATCTGCGCCGAGGGCTCGATCTGTTGGTCATAGAGGCTTTCCTCTGCAGGTTCAGGGCGGTTTTCCTGGGATGCAGCCCACGCCGAATCGCTCGGCGCGTCCTCACTGGACGAAGCAGCGGCGACTTCGGCGCCGCCTTCCCTCAAGAGCGGCTTGCTCACTTCCCAGGCAGCCAATTGGGCCTGGTTGATCAACGCCTCCTGGGAGTCGTAGGGAGGTTCGGGATTGCCCTCGGCATCCAATTCGCAGAAGGCCCGCAAGGGCGTATAGGTGCCGTTGGGCCGCAACTCGCGCAATTTGGCGGTATCGTGCATGCAGATGCTTATATAGGTGAGGATGCGGCGCTTTATGTCAGGGTCGTTCACCGGCCACGCTATCTCCACCCGTTTGTTCAGGTTGCGCGTCATGAGGTCTGCGCTGGAAAGGTAGATGGAGCATTTCTCGCCGATGCCGAAGCAATAGATGCGGCTGTGTTCCAGCAGTCTGCCCACCAGCGACACGATGCGCACATTGGCCGTTTCGCCGTCTATGTGGGGCAACATGCAGGAGATTCCGCGCACGAACAGGGTGATCTTCACGCCGGCTTGAGAGGCCTCGGCGATCTTCTCGATCACTTCCTTGTCGGTTATGGAGTTGGTTTTAAGGAATATGGCGGCGGGTTTCCCGGCTTGGGCAAGGGCGATCTGCCCATCAATCTCCGCCATGATGCGCTGCTTGATCTGAAGCGGTGCTACCACCAGCTCGTTGTAGGAATCGGAGAGGTTCTCCAACTGCATGTTGCGGAAGAACGCCAGCGCATCCAGCCCGAAGGCCTCGTTGCAGGTGATGAAACTCAGGTCGGTGTAGAGCCGGGCCGTCTTCTCGTTGTAGTTGCCGGTTCCCAGCTGGGTTATGTATTGCAGGGAGCCATCGGGCAAACGGCGGATGATGCAGCATATCTTGGAGTGCACCTTGTAATCGCGAAAACCGTAGAGAACGTTGCATCCGGCCTGCTCGAAGCGTTGGGACCACTCTATGTTATTGCTTTCATCGAAACGCGCCCGCAGTTCGAAGAGCGCCGTTACCTCCTTGCCCGCCTCGGCTGCGGCGATGAGCGCATCGGCCAGGTTGGAGTGGCTTGCCAGGCGGTAGAGGGTGATCTTTATGGAGATCACGCTGGGATCGGCTGCGGCCTCACGCAGAAGCTGCACGAAGGGATCCATGGATTCATAGGGATAGAAGAGCAGCGTGTCCTTGGCTGCCACCTGCTCGATTATAGGCAGATTGCGATCGAAGCAGGTGGGCCATGCCGGGGTGAAGGGCTCGTAGCGAAGCTCCTCGCGTTTCTTCGGTGAGACATGCTCGTCAAGTCCCCAGGTGAAACCCATATCCAGCGGCACTGTGGTGCTATAGACCTGGTAACGCTTCAGGTGCAACTTCTTCAGCATGTGCTTTTCCATCACCGGGGAGAGCGGCCGCTCGCATTCCAGGCGCACCGGGGCCAGGCGCGAGCGCTGCTTCAGCAGGCGTTTCATGTGCTCGCGGTAATCGTCGTCCAGCTCGTCGCCGCCTTGGCTCGCATCCAGGTCCGCATTGCGGGTCACGCAGATCACGTTGGTGTGCTTGATCTTGTACATGGAGAATATCTCCGGCACGAACATCTCGATGGCATGCTCCAGCAAGATGAACTGGAATCCGCGTCCCGGCAGGGGTATCACCCGGTCGCACTGGTGGGGCAGGGGTATGAGCCCCAAAACCACCCCGTCGGCGCCGCCTTTCTCCTTCTTGGAGCCTTTGGAGCGCTTCTTTTTCTTCTTCTCCTTATCCGGCGCATCGGTTTCGTCATCCAAACGCACCAGGATGTAGAGCTTGCCGTTCTCCAGATGGGGGAAGGGGTGGCGGGAGTTGATGATCTGGGGGGAGAGGAATGGCTCGATATTGTGTTTCACCAGTCCGTAAAGGTAGTTCTTCTGCTCTTCCGAGACATCGCCGGGGCGCAGATGGCGGATGCCCTGCTGGGCCAGAAGCCCGCGGACGTGCTCGTAGGTGGATTCCTGGATGGAGTAGAGCTCGTGGCAGCGGTCATAGATCGCCCGCAGCTGCTCTTTCACCGTCATGCCCGTTTTCGCATCGGTCACCGGCGGTTTGATATAGGAGAGGTCGGTGAGGCTCCCCACGCGCACCATGAAGAATTCCTGCAGGTTGGAGCTGAAGATGGAGATGAAATTCAGCCGATCGAGAAGCGGTACTGAGTCATCGGCGCCTTGGTCTAACACGCGCTCGTTGAAGGTGAGCCAGGAAAGCTCGCGATTCTGCATGTAGGGATTAGCCGCTGCCTCGCCGGCCTTTCCGTAGGAGTCCTCGAAGCCGAAGGCATCAGGCTGCTCGAATGCCTTCTCCTTGTCCGCCGGGCGAGCCGCAGCATTGTCGATCTCGTTGAGCATGCGCCGCAATTCCTCAGGATCCACGCCTAAGGGGATATCCGAATATACAGGTTGTTCTTCTAAGCGATTGCCATCCATGGGGGTTTTCCTCCTGCGTTTCGGTTTTCGCAGCAGCTTTCACTATAGCGCATGGGCAGGCCGCTTTCTATGCGTTATGTGCGGTTGACAAGGGCCTGTTAGCAACATTTCGTTAATTCGGGAGAGGAAGCGGCGGGGCGGGGGACAATAGGGTAACATTGAAAGGTGAGACGAAAGGACTGGCCATGTTGGAATCGGTGGATTTCACCCAAGAAAAAGTCTCCAAGGATGAATACAAGACCCGCTATCGCGAGATGGTGAAGAAACTTGTGGTCCTGCAGCAGAAAGCCCGTGTGGCCGGGGTGGGTTTGGTGGTGCTCTTCGAAGGTTGGGGCGGCGCCGGCAAGGGCAGCAGGATCTCCGATCTGATGTATGAGCTAGATGCCCGTGCCACGTCGGTCCATGTGACCGAGGACTTCAATGTGAAAGCAGCCGAGGATTTCCCCGGCCGTAAGTGGGGTGTGACCGGATATCACCCGGTCATGCAGGAGTTCTGGGCAAGCCTGGGTGAGCGCGGTACCATCACCTTCTACGATCGCGGCTGGTATACGGCCGCTATAGATCAGGCGCTCTTCGAGCTCTCCCATGGCCAGAAGGCCGCCTCCAAAGCATCGCTTGCCGCTCCATCCGGGCTCTTGGAGCGCGGCGCCTCCCAGGCCCGTGGCGAGTTCCACGGCGATGTGGTGGCGAGCTATCAGCGCATGGCCCACGATTTCGAGAGGGAACTCGTAGACGACGGTTATGTGGTGGTGAAGCTCTTCGTCCATGTGTCCCAAGATGCGCAGAAGAACCGCATGAAGCGCCTGCGGGAGAATCCCAATACCGCCTGGCGCGTAAGCGACGAGAAGATGGAACAGGTCAAACATTACAAGCAAGCCTATAAGCTCTATGACCGTCTGCTGGAGACCACCAATTTCGACTTCGCACCCTGGACGCTTGTGAATGGCCAGGACAAACGCCTGGCGAACATGCAGATCGCCCAAGCGCTCATAGATGCCATAGAGCATGCCTTGGCGGCTCAGCCCGACCCAGCGGTTCTGGAAGCCCAGGCGCGGGCTCAGGAGAATTCCGCCGCAGCCACGAGGGAGCTTGCTTTTGCTGGAGAGGATGCACACGGCAGCCTGGCACCGGATGAGCCGGCCGAAGCCCGCTGGGAAGCCCAGGCGGCGCTTCAGAAGTCCCAGGCCCCACGCGGCTCAAACTACATCATCATGGCGGGGTATCCTTCCATAGACCACAGCGTGGAGAAGCCCCGGATTGAAAGCGATGAGATTTACAAGAAGGAGCTGAGGCGCGAGCAGAAACGCTTAGGCCAGCTGGAGCTAGAGATGTATCGCAAGCGGGTGCCGCTCATCCTGATGTATGAGGGATGGGATGCAGCCGGCAAGGGCGGAAACATCAAACGGGTCGCCCAAGCCCTGGATGCCAGAGCCTATACCATCTTCCCTTCGCCTGCACCCACCAAACCCGAGCTCATGCATCCGTTCCTTTGGCGTTATTGGATCCGCTTGCCCAAGGCGGGTCATGTGGGGATCTATGACCGCAGCTGGTATGGCCGGGTGCTCGTGGAGCGCGTGGAGGGTTTCGCCAGCCCCGATCAGTGGGCCCGGGCCTACGACGAGATAAACTCCTTCGAGTGGCAACTCGTCCAATGGGGCGCCATATTGCTGAAGTTCTGGGTGGATGTCACCCCCGAAGAGCAGTTGCGCCGTTTCGAGGACCGCAAGCTGGACGCGTCGAAATCCTGGAAGATAACCGATGAGGATTGGCGCAATCGGGAGAAATACCCGTTGTACAAGCAGGCTGTGGACGACATGTTCCGCCTCACCTCCACCACCTTCGCCCCCTGGACGGTGCTTCAAAGCGATGACAAGAAATATGCGCGCATCCAAGCGCTCAAGGTGATCAACGATGCCCTTGAATCGCGTCTTCATAGGAGCCGCTCATGACGAAACGCCAAAACCCCCAGACCCCTCAAGGGGCCGCCAACGCCTACATGGATTCGCTTCCCAAGCAGACGCGCCACACCATGCGCAAGAAAAGCGGCTGGCGGGCCGTGTTCATCATCGCCGTGATAGTGCTCTTGGTCTCTTTAGGGGCTTTGGGAGCCATCGCCCTCAGCTATTTCCAGGGCCAGCAGAAATACGAGAGCTTGGCCGAATACGTGGAGTCTGGAAGCGACCCCATGGAGGCCCGGATAGATTGGGAGGGCCTGCGGGCGGTGAACCCCAACACCGTGGCCTGGGTCTATATCCCCAACACCTCCATCAACTATCCGGTGGTGCGCGGAGACGACAACGATTATTACCTGAACCATGACTTCGAAGGCGATGAAGGCTGGCTTGCCAACTTCGGCACCATCTTCATGGACTACCGCAACCTGCCCAATTGGAGCGATCAGAGCTATTACCTGTACGGACATCACATGAACGACGGCTCCATGTTCGCAGACATCGCCGCCATGGCCGACCAAAGCCGCTTCGACGACGAGCGCATAGTGTATCTCTATTCGCCTTCCGGCAATTTCAAGCTGCGCAGCTACTCGCTTATCCACTGCTCGGCAGACGACTCCCTGGTGCAGGTCATCTTCAATGACTCCCAGGAGATGGCCGCCTATGTGCAGGGGATAATCGATCAGTCCATCGTGAACGTGGGTGATATCCCTGCGGCTTCCCAGATCACCAAGAGCTTCGCGTTCTCCACTTGCGATAATTATTCCGTGGGCCGCTTCGTGCTCTTCGCATACGTGGAGCAGACCACTGTGCGGGAGATGGGCGGTCGGCGCGTGGAGGCTCCCACCGGAACGGCGCAAAGCCAAGTGAGCGACATCCCCGTCCCCGATGAGGCGGCGGAGAAGATAGAGCAGGTGGCCGGAAACGGGTCCGCCGAATGACGGACGGAAGATAGAAGGGGAGGCTATGCCAGAGCAGAATAGCGAAATCACCGGGCAGATCACCTATGCCGATGCCGGCGTGGACATAGAGGAGGGCGCTCGTGCAGTCCAAGCGATAAAGGAGAGCGTGCATTCCACCTATCGCGACGAGGTGGTGGGGGATATAGGCGGTTTCGGAGGGCTTTTCTCCATCGCCCGGGCCAAGGCCATGGACGACCCGCTTCTGGTGTCGGGCACCGATGGCGTGGGTACGAAGCTTCAGGTGGCAACTTTGTGCGGCATCCATAACACCATCGGCATAGACCTGGTGGCCATGTGCGTGAACGATATCCTGGCCACCGGCGCCGAGCCGCTGTTCTTCTTGGATTACATCGCCATCGGGAAGTTGGAGTCCGCCTTCGTGGCCTCGGTGGTGGAAGGCATCGCCGAAGGCTGCCGTCAGGCGGGTTGCGCACTCATAGGCGGCGAGATGGCAGAGCACCCTGGGGTCATGGCCCCAACCGACTACGACCTCTCGGGCTTTTGCGTGGGCCTGGTGGACCGTCCGAAGATGCTCGATCCGGCCAAGGTCGTTCCAGGTGATGTGCTCATCGGGCTGCCCTCAAGCGGGCTTCATTCCAATGGCTTCTCCCTGGCGCGCAAGGTCTGCTTGGAGGGGGTCCCTCGCGATCAGGCCCTGGCTCCCGTCGATGAGCTGGATGGTCGCTCGGTTGCCGAGGCGCTCTTGGCTCCCACGGTGATCTACGTGCGGCCGGTATTGGGGCTTTTGCAACGCTGCCCAGGGGCAGTGCATGCTTTGGCCCACATCACCGGCGGTGGCATAACGGAGAACCTCAACAGAGCATTGAATGGCACGGTGGATGCCCTGGTGGAACTGGGTAGTTGGTCTGCGGCCCCCATCTTGGGCTACACCTGCGCCAAGGCCCATTTGAGCGAAGACGAGGCGCTTAAGACCTTCAACATGGGCATCGGCATGGTGCTGGTGGTTGCCGAGGATCGGGCCGAAGAGGTGCTCCAGGAGCTGAAGGTGCAGGGAAGCAGCGGCCAGGTCATCGGACGTGTGGTGGAGGGCGGCGGCATCGTGCGCTACGAGAACCGCGGCGCCCTTCTGGGCTGAAGGGGGAAGAAGTGACGGATAGACTCAAGCTGGGCGTTCTCATATCCGGCAGCGGCACCAATCTTCAGGCCATCATGGATGAGGCCGCGGCGGGGCTTCCCGTGGAGGTGGTGCTCGTGGTGTCGTCGCGCCCCGATGCCTTCGGTATAGAGCGGGCCCGGAAAGCCGGGATCCCGGTGCTTGTGATGAATAGGGATAAGTACAGCGATCCGGCTGCGGCCGACCGGGAGATCGCCGAGGCCCTTCATGGGGCCCAAGCGCAATACGTGGCCATGGCCGGCTATATGCGCAAGGTCACGCCGGTGCTTCTGGAAGCGTTTCCCAATCGCATCATCAATCTGCATCCGGCGCTGTTGCCCTCCTTCAAGGGGGCCCATGCCATCGAGGATGCGTTCCACTACGGCGTGAAGGTGACCGGCGTGACGGTGCATTTCGCCAATGCCGACTACGACAAGGGCCCTATCATCGCCCAGCGCGCCATCGCGGTGAGGGAAGGGGAGAGCTTGGAGGAGCTTGAGGCGCGCATCCACGAACAGGAATACGCGCTTTACCCCTGGGTTCTGAGGAAGATAGCCGAAGGGAAAGTCTCCTTGAGCGGGGACGGGAAGGTGTCCATAGATGAATAAAGAGCAGATCGAAGCCGTCATTGAGCAGCTGGAAGCGGGAGAACCCGTCGTATTGGATGCGTCCATGGTGCCGGCCTTCAGCGAGGAGGCGAGTGCGGGAAACCCCCATATGGGGCCCGAGGCGCTTCAGGCCATCGCCCGAAGCCTGACCAAGGATGACATCCCCACCTTCCAGCGGGCCCTTCAGGCCATGGAAGAAGGGGATTTGGCCTGGCTGGGATTCAAGGTGGTCTATGACCCAGCGGCGGCTGTGGCCAATACGGATAACGAGGTCACGAAGAAATACGGTGACCAGGGTTCGGCCGATGGCGAGCCGCTGGTGTTCTTCTGCAATGATGCCAAGGAGATCGTGGCCTCCCGCGCCGCCTCGCCGCGGGATATCTTCCAGATGAAGGATGTCACCCGCGGTCCCTCGATGCACAACGAGCAGTTCGAGGGGCTTATTTGGGCAAGCGTAGCCCTCTTCGAGCCCATTCGCGTTTGGCTTTTGGGGGCGTCGGATGTGGCTTGCGAGTTGGCGCCTTTGGCGATCCATGTGGGTTTCGATGTCACCGTGGTGGACTACGATCCGGCCTATCTGAACCCGGAGCGCTTCCCGAACGCTCAGCGTATCCTCCTGGAAGGCGGGGATTTCTCGGGGCTCTTCGATTACACGGCATCTCCGAGCGATTATGCCTGCGTGCTCACCCGGGGCCATATGTTCGATCCCGAGTCCTGCCTTTGGGCGCTGGAGAACGATGTGGCCTACGTGGGCATGATGGGTTGCGCTGGCAAGAACGACACGGTTCACGACTTGGTCTCGTCCAAGGGTATGACCGAGGAGCAGTGGCAGCGGATCAAGCGGCCCATCGGGCTGAAGTTCGGTGCCAAAACCCCTGCCGAGCTCGCCATCGCCATCGTGGCCGAGCTCATAGACGTACGCTATAACCAGCGCTACAGCGCCGAGGCGCGCCAAAAGCACGAACGCTCGCTGGGGCGATAGGCTTGCGCGCGCCCCTCAGCGGGGGTTATCGCCGGTTGTTGCGTTATCATGATTTGGTGCGTCGTATTTGTGAAGGAGCAGTAAAACTGCTATCATCAAATAGCTTATGGGCCGCTCACCTATAGAACAGTTGTGGCAGGGGCGGCGGAACTGGAAGGATAGTTATGGACGAAACCGGGGTAATGGCTCTGCTCGATGAGCTTTCCATCCTGTTAGAGGACTCGAAGCCGGTTGGTTTCGGCAGGAACAGCAGCTTGCGTCAGGTGGACATCGACGCAGCCTTCGAGATCATGGACGAGATCCGTGATACGTTCCCCAGTGAGTTCGCTCAGGCTCGCCAGATCGTGCGTGAGCGCCAAGGGCTGCTCGACGATGCCGATGCCGAGGCCGGTCGCATGATAGAGGACGCCCGCTCCCAGGCGATGACTATCGCCAGCGAGCAGGAGATAGTCCGTATCTCCCAGCAGCAGGCCGACCAGATCCTTGCCGACGCACGGGAAAACGAGCGCCAGACCCGCGCCGGTGCCGAGGACTACGCCGATGAGGTGTTCGGCCATGTGGAGCAAAGCCTCGAGACGCTTCTGAACAACGTGCAGCGATGCCGTGATCGCTTGAATGCTACCTCGATGCGATAGCCCATGGACGCTACGATCAAGATTCCATCCGAGCTCTTCGCTGTGGCGGAGAGCTCTTCATTTGAAGGCGCTTTGGCCCTTGACTCCCTGGAGGTGGGTCCCGACCTCTATAGCTTCGATGGCCCGGTGGCCTATGAGGTCACGGTTACCAACACCGGTTCGGCCCTTTTGGTGACGGGTACGGCTAAGGCCAGTGCCAGCTGCCCGTGCTCCCGTTGCTTGGAGCCGGTTGCCTATGACCTGGAAGGTGATATAGAGGGCTTCTTCCTTTTGGACCCCGACGAGCGCGATGAATTCGCCGAGAGCGAGGATGCCCCTGGAGAAGACGAGTTCGATGTGCTTCCCGCCGACCATATCATAGATTTGGAGCCGCTCATCTCAGCGGCGCTCATCGTGGCCATGGATGGCCAGCCTCTGTGCTCCGAGGACTGCAAGGGGCTCTGCCCCGTATGCGGTGCGAACCTCAACGAGGAGGATTGCGGTTGCGGTCAGGGGGAGGACCTGAGGGAATTCCAGGAATCCGCCAATCCGTTCGCGGCTCTGGCGAATTTCGAGTTCAGCGATAACTAGGGCCTCGGCCCAAGGGACGCGTCTTCGATTTGCGGCCTTTGAGGACTTTTACCGAAAGCCGATAATATCCTTGCGCAGGCCCTGGGGCTTTGGTACTATTCGGTTTTGCGTGTTTGTAACATCCCGCGCCCAAAAGGGGTGCGGTATTTAAGAAGGAGCAGGAATCATGGCAGTACCTAAACAACGAATGGGCCGCATCCGCACCCATACCCGTCGCAGCACCCACGACCGCATCGATGCGCCTTCGCGCAGCGTTTGCCCCCAGTGCGGCGAGGCGAAGCTTCCCCATCGCGTGTGCCCCTCTTGCGGCTACTACAAGAACCGCGAAGTCGTGGACGTGGATAGCGAATAGATCCCCGATCATCTATAGGAATGCGAGAACCTCCTGTTGCAAACGGCTGCAGGGGGTTTTCTTCTAAGAAGGCCCAGCGAGCAAGGAGGAGATGCCCGATGGCAGAGCAGGTGACCATGGCAGTGGACGTTCTGGGTGGTGACAATGCCCCTCAGGTGGTGCTTGAAGGTACTCAGATGGCCCTGGCGGCCGACCCGGACCTCACGGTGATCCTCTGCGGCCCGGCTGAGGTGGTGGAGCCCTTCGCTGCTGCTCACGAACGCTGCGTTGCCCAGGTGACCACCGAGGTCATCACCATGGCGGAGCATCCCGCCGAGGCGGTGCGCAAGAAGAAGGACTCCTCCTTGGTCGTGGGGTGCAGCCTGGTGCGCGACGGCCGCGCCCAAGGGTTCTTCTCGGCCGGATCCACCGGTGCTTGCCTGGCGGCGGGAACGCTGGTGATCGGTCGCATAAAGGGCATCAAGCGCCCGGCTTTGGCAACGGTGCTTCCCTCGCCGGTCAAACCGGTGGTGCTATGCGACGTGGGGGCGAACGCCGACTGCAAGCCGGAATACCTCGTGCAGTTCGCGTCCATGGCCTCGCTTTACGCCAAGTGCATCCTCCATGTGGAGGAACCCAAGGTGGGGCTTTTGAACATCGGTGAGGAGAAGGAGAAGGGCTCGGCGCTTTGCCAGGCAGCCTATCCGCTGCTGGAGGAGTCCATCGCCGGATTCGCTGGCAATGCCGAAGGGCGCGATGTCATGGCGGGTACCTTCGATGTCATCGTAACCGATGGCTTCACGGGCAACGTGTGCCTGAAGACCATCGAGGGCACGGCCAGCGTGCTTTTCAAATCCCTGAAGGACATCATGATGTCCTCGCTTAAGACCAAGATGGCGGCCCTTGCTTTGAAGGGCGGGCTGAAAGAACTCATGGCGCAGGTGGACCCTGATCGGTTGGGTGGCGCTCCGCTTTTGGGCGTGGCCGGGGCCTGCATCGTAGGCCATGGTTCCTCCAGCGCCCGGGCCATCAAAAACGGCATTGCCGCCGGTGCCGATTACGTGCGCTCCGGAGTTTCTGAATATATCGCGCAAACGGTGTAGATTGAGGTCTTAGACCCGTTCTTGCTTTACAATCATACCAACCTGGATAATAGGCGCGGCATCGCTTGAAACAGGCTGATTGAAGTGCAACTTGAAGGCTTGCCCTTCAATCAGGCTCTTTCTCGGCGCGCCTTGAAGAAGAGAGGCAAGGCCTTGAACGAAGAACAACGGAAGAATTTCAGGAAAGCCGAAGAGATAGTGGGTCATCGGTTCAAAGATGAGCAGCTGCTGCTTTCGGCCATCACCCATCCATCGGCGAATGAAGGCCGCTCTGTGCGCTATTCCTATGAGCGCCTTGAGTTCCTAGGCGATAGCATCTTAGGCGCCATCGTGGCCACCCATGCTTTCAATCGCTATCACGACCTGGATGAAGGGGGTCTCACCCGCATCAAGGTGGCACTCGTCTCCGGGTCCCATCTGTCGGATATCGCTCAGGGCCTGGGCCTTGCCGACGTGATCATGTTCGGCTCTTCGGAGCAGGGTACGGGCAAGCGTGGGCTTCATTCGGCCCTGGAGAACGTCTATGAGGCCATCGTGGCCGCGCTTTTCCTCGACGGCGGCGTTGAGACCGCCAATGCCTTCGTGGAGCGTACGCTCATCGGCAGCATGTCGCTGGACATGGCCAAAGAGCCCGAGAACCCCAAGAGCGCCTTGCAGGAGAAGCTCCAAGAAGACGGCATCACCCCCACCTATAAGCTGGTGGAAACGCAAGGACCCCCTCATGACAGGACGTTCGTCGCCCAGGTTTTCGCGGGGGATCAGGGCCTTGCCCAGGGGGTGGGGCGCACGAAGAAGGAAGCCGAGAGCCGTGCGGCGAAGAGCACCTTAGCTCGTTTAGGTGAGTTCTTCGGTCTGGGCATGTCCGAAGACGACCGCGTGGAGCGCGTCACCGCCCAGCAGCAGGCGCGCGTGGATAAGATCACAGCCCAAGCCCAGGCCAAGGTGAACAAAGCCACGGCCCGCGCGGCGGAGCGTCGGGAGCAGGAGCGCAAGCGCCAGGAGCGCCGGGCGCGCAACAGCGGAGATGAAGGTTAAGGTCCGGGGTGTATCTCAAGTCGCTCATATTGAAGGGCTTCAAGTCGTTCGCCGACCGCAGCGTCCTTTCCATGGAGCCGGGGATCACGGCCATCGTGGGCCCTAATGGGTCGGGCAAATCCAACATCTCCGATGCGGTGCTATGGGTTCTAGGCGAGCGTTCGGCCCGCAACCTGCGCGGCCAGGCCATGGAGGACATCATCTTCTCAGGTTCTGCCGCCCGCAAAGCGGTCTCTGTTGCCGAAGTGGACTTGGTGCTGGATAACCGCGACAAAACGCTGCCGGTTGATTTCGATGAGGTGGTCATCACCCGGCGGATGTATCGCTCGGGAGAATCCGAGTACCTGGTGAACGGCGTGGTAGCCCGCCGCCTCGATGTGCTTGATATCCTCCATGATACGGGCCTTGGGACCGGCACTCACTCCATCATCTCCCAGGGAAGCCTGGATTCCATCCTGCAGTCCAAGCCCGAAGACCGCCGGGCGCTCATAGAGGAAGCTGCCGGGGTTTTGAAGCACAAGCAGCGCAAGGAGAAATCCGCCCGGAAGCTTCAGCAGATGGACGTGCACCTCACCCGGGTGCGCGATGTGGCCGGCGAGGTGGCGCGCCAGCTGGGGCCGTTGGAGCGCAAGGCCAAGCGGGCCGAGGCCTACAAAGAGGTCTCCGCCGAGCTAGCCTCGCTCACCTTAGCGCTGGCCGTGGAGGAATTGCGGGACCTGAAGAAACAGTGGGAGGCCATCTGCGCCGGCGAGAAGAGCATCCTTGATGAGGTGCAAGTGAAAAAGGAGTCCGTGGGTGCCGCTGAGCAGAAGGTAAGCGACTTCCAAGAGGCTCTGAAGCGCGATAGCGAGGAGACCGGAGAGCTCTCCCGCCGTCAGCGCCGCGCGGCGAACCTGGCCGAGCGCCTGGATAGCGCTGAGCTGCTTTTGCGGGAGCGCCGGCGGGCGGCAATCGGTTATGAGGCCGACTTCCAAGCCACCCTTGAGAGCTCCGATGCCGCTTTGGCCACTGCTCAAAAGGAGTTGGCTACCGCGTGCGAACAACTGGAAGCCGCTCAGAGCGCCTCCAAGGAAGCCGACGGGAAGGCCGAGCGCCTTGCAGCGGAGAAGGCTGCGCTGGATGAGCAGGTCCGCTCATCCCAGCAGAAGATAGATGAACTGAACCGCCTGACGGAAGAGGCTGAGCGCAAGCTCTCCGAAGCCCGCATCGAGCGCGAGACCGTTCAGGAGAGCCTGGCCAACGGCCTTGCCCATATGAAGCTCGTGGAAGCGCGCAAAGTGGAGCTGGAGGCGGATTTGGAGCGCGTCCAGCGCGACGATAAAGATGCCGAAGAGGTGTTGGTTCAGGCTAAGGAGAACCTGGAGCAATGCGAAGCCCAGGCGACCGAGGCGCAGAAGAAACTCACCGAGTGCTTCAGCGCCAAAGAGGAGGCCCAGGGGGCTTATGATGATGCGCGTACGGCGCTGCACTCCGCCCAGTCCCAGATCGAGGCCATCAAAACGGCCATCCGCACCTACCGCGCCGAAGACCCGGCGCTGCTCTGGCTGATGGATAACGCGGGGAATCTCCCTGGTGAGATAAGCGCCCTTTCCTCTGCCATCAAGGTGGAAGGGCCCTTGGAGCCCTTGGTGGAAGCGCTTTTGGGGGAGGATCTGGCTGCGTTGGCTGTGGAGGATGCCGCAGCCGCCCAGGCTATCGCCGATAGCCTCATAGAGGGCGCCCTCTCGGGCGATGTTTCCTTGATCCTGCGAAGCAAGAACCGCGAAACCGCCGACGTTCGGAAGATCCCCGGGGCCCAGCGGCTCCTCGATGAGCTTCGTTTCCCGGCGGCATTGACCGAGGCCATGGAGGCTTTGCTGGGGGACGTGCTCCTTTTCGACAGCCGCGAAGAGGCCTTCAGGCTTTGGGTTGAAAGCGACCAACAGGGGCGTTTGGTCTCCCGCGATGGCTGCGTTTTCCATCCCCAGGGCAAGCTGCGCATATTCGGCGCCCAAGATACCCAAGAGGCGAGCGATGGCGTCTTGGCCCGGGAACGTCGCTTGGATGAGGCCCAGGCGGCCCAGGAGGCATGCCGCAAGGAGGCCGACCGCGCGCAGGAGGCGCTCAAGGCCGCCGAGAGCGCTTATCGGGAGGCCCAGGCTAAAAGCCTCGCTTTAAGCCAGGACCTCGCCAACAGCAAAGGCGCGTATCAGTCGGCCTTCGATGAGCGCGAGCGCAGCGCCAAACGGCTCGCTTCGGTCACCGCGGAGGTGCAAGATATAGCCCGGCAGATCGAAGTGGCTCAGAAGACGGTGGATGAGCTGCGCCCCGACATGGAGGCTTTCGAGAAGCTCATCGCCGATCTGGATACCCAGCGCAGCGAGCATATCCAGCGTCGTGAAGAGGAGTTGCGCACCATCAAGCCGCTGCGGGCCAATAGCGCCGGGCTTGTGGATGGGCTCAACGAGGCCCGCTTGGCGAAGGCGAAATTCGATGAGCGCCGCGCCTATGCCGAGCGCATAGTGGATGCCCGCAAGCAGAGCATCCAGACCATCCGCGAAGAGAAGGCCGAGGCCCAGCGCCAGCGGGTTCTGAAGACGGCCGCCGCCAAGCGCGGTCAGGGGCTTTTGGGCATCTTCGAGCGCTTGGCCCAGGGCCTTGGGGAGCATTCCCGGCGCTTGGATGCCGCCGTGGAGTCTTCCACTACGGCCGCTGGCGACATCCATTCCCAGGCGGCTCAGGCGCGCAATGCCGCTCGCCAGGCCCATGACGACTACGATGAGGCTGCCAGCCGCCTCTCGGCGGTGCAGGTGGAGAAAAGCCGCCTGGAGGTCCAGGTGGAAAACGCCGTCTCGGTGGTGGTGAAGGATTGCTCCACACCTCTGGAGATAGCCGAGCAACTGCCGGTTTTGGCGGACCGGGCGGCGGCTGAGGACGAGAAATACCGTCTGGAGCGGCGCATACGCAACATGGGTACCATCAACCCCGATGCCGCGCAGGAATATGCCGAGCTGAAAGAGCGCTACGACTTCCTAGCCGGCCAACTGGAGGACATGGAAGCGGCCCGCCGGTCGCTCAATCGCATCGTCAGGGTGATCGATGCCCGCATGAAAGACGACTTCATCAACACCTTCGAGGAGGTCAACGCCAACTTCAACGAGATCTTCTCAATCCTGTTCCCGGGTGGCTCCGCCTCGCTTTCCCTGGTGGATCCCGAAGACGTGGAGAACTCCGGTGTGGAGGTGTCGGCCCAGCCGCGCGGTAAGCGCCTGACCAAGATGATGCTCATGAGCGGCGGCGAAAAATCCCTCACGGCTTTGGCGCTGCTCTTCGCCGTGTACAAGACGCGCACCACGCCCTTCTACATCCTGGATGAGGTGGAAGCGGCCTTAGATGACACCAATCTGCGGCGCCTCATATCCTATATTGATACCCTGCGGGATTACACGCAGCTGATTATGATCACCCATCAGCGGCGCACCATGGAGATGGCCGATGTGCTCTTCGGCGTATCCATGCAGGCCGATGGCGTGACGAAGGTGATCAGCCAAAAGCTCGAGCGCGCCCTTGAGCAGGCACACGAGGAGTAGCCATGGGACTTTTCTCACGATTCAGCGAAGGCTTATCGAAGACCCGCGAAGCGCTGCGTGAGGACATCAACCTCATCTTGAATCGCAGCCCCCAGGTAGACGACGACTTCTGGGATGGCTTGGAAGAGGCTCTCATCGTCTCGGATATGGGAGGCTACTCGGCGGTCAGCATCGTGGACAAGCTGCGCAACGACGCCGTGCGCAAGGGCTACCGGGATGCCTTCGATGTGCTTGAGGCGCTCAATGATGAGATAGCCGCGGAATTCCCCGACGGGTCCGAGGGCTTCTTCGATGAGCCCTGCATCGTGCTCTTCGTGGGAGTGAACGGCTCAGGGAAGACCACCACCACCGGGAAGATCGCCAAGCAGGCCAAGGATGCGGGTCGCAATGTGATCCTGGGTTGCGCCGATACCTTCCGCGCGGCTGCCATAGAGCAGTTGGAGGTGTGGGCGGACCGCGCCGACGTGCAGATCTGCGCTCGGGAGCGGGGAAGCGATCCGGCCAGCGTGTGCTTTGAGACCATCGAGCGGGGAGAGGCCCAGGGGGCCGATCTGGTGCTCATAGATACCGCTGGGCGCCTCCATACCTCGGCTGACCTCATGCGAGAGCTGGAGAAGGTGGTCTCGGTGGTGCGCAAGCGTGCGAACCTGCCGGTGAAGCTCGTGCTCGTCATAGATGCCACCACCGGGCAAAACGGCTTGCAACAGGCCCGGGAGTTCAACGATGCCCTGGATCTGGACGGTGTGATCATCACCAAGCTCGACGGCACAGCCAAGGGCGGCATCGCCGTGGCTGTGGCCCATTACCTGGATATCCCCATCGTGAAGCTGGGCGTGGGCGAGGGTTTGGAAGACCTGAAGGACTTCAATGCCAAAGAGTACGCCCAAAGCCTCATCGGCGAATTCGGCCGCGCCTCGGAGTGAGTGGCACCGGAAAGGAAATACGATGTTCGATAACCTCCAAGACCAACTCCAACAAGTATTCAACGACCTGAAGGGCAAAGGCCGCCTTTCCGAAGACGACATCCGTGCGGCCATGCGCCGGGTGCGCATGGCGCTTCTGGAGGCTGACGTAAGCTATAAGGTGGTCAAGGATTTCATAGCCAAGGCTTCGGCTCGCTGCATGGAAGCAGACGTCCTGGATTCCCTTACACCGGCCCAAAATGTCATCAAGGTGGTGCTGGAGGAGCTCACCGACCTTCTGGGTCAGACCGACGCCAAGCTGCAGCTCGCCTCCAACAAGCAACCCAACGTGATCATGCTGGTGGGGCTTCAGGGTTCGGGTAAGACCACGGCGGCTGCCAAGCTGGCATATCTGCTGAAGCGCGAGGGTCACAACCCGCTTCTGGTGGCCTGCGATGTCTACCGTCCCGCAGCAGCCGATCAGCTGGAAACCCTGGGCGGCGAGATAGGGGTGCGCGTTTATCGCGCCGATGGCGAAGATCCGGTGAGGATCGCCAAGGGTGGCCTGCGTTGCGCCATCGATAACCTGTGCGATGTGGCTATCGTGGACACGGCGGGCCGCCTCCATGTAGACGACGAGATGATGGACGAGGCCCAAAGCATCAAGGATGCCACAGACCCCGATGAGGTGCTCATGGTGGTAGATGCCATGACCGGTCAAGACGTCATCAACGTGGTGGAGGCCTTCAGCGCCCGGGTGGATTTCGATGGCGTGATCATGTCCAAGATGGACGGCGACGCGCGTGGCGGCGGTGCCCTTTCCATCCGCCAGACCACCGGTAAGCCCATCAAGTTCGTATCCTCCGGCGAGAAACCCGATTCCCTTGAGGTGTTCCACCCCGATCGCATGGCCCGGCGCATCTTGGGCATGGGGGATATGGTCTCTTTGATCGAGACCGCCGTGAAGGTGCAGCAGGAAGAGGAGGAGGCCGAGGCCAGCGCACGTTTGGCCCGCATGGACCTGAACCTCAACGACTTCCTGGATATGAATCGTCAGGTGCGCAAGATGGGCGGCATCGGCAAGCTGGTGTCGGCTTTGCCCGGCGGCGATAAGATGATGGCCCAAGGCCAGGTGGACGAGCACGCTTTGGACAAGATGGAGGTCATCATAAACTCCATGACCAAGCGCGAGCGCGAGAAACCCGACGTGCTGAACGGCAGCCGCCGCGCCCGCATCGCCGCTGGTGCCGGGGTGACGGTCACGGCTGTGAACCAGCTGATGAAGCAGTACAACGAGACGCGCAAACAGGTGAAGAAGATGATGTCCGTCTACGGCGACCCCGACGAAATGCGGGGCGGCCGCGGCCGGAAGGGTAAGAAAGGAAAGAAGGGCAAGAAGGGTGCCAAGCGCATGGCCATGCCCGGGATGGGCGGTATGTCCATGGCCGACCTCAAGCGCATCTCGGACATGATGAAATAGCTGGGATGCAGATGGTTATGTCAGGGGACGTATGTCAGGGGACGGGGATGTTTTATGTCAGGGGACGGGGATGATGGCATGATCCT
>CAZKKN010000029.1:0-20638 GCA_964553375.1 uncultured Eggerthellaceae bacterium
GGCGGCCAGCGGAAACCTTCGCCTTGACCCTATTCTATGGCCGCCTCGATCCAATGGACCACGAAAGCCGCGATCTCCTCGTGGTTGGCCTCGTTATGGAGCTCATGGCGCAAGCCCGGGTAAAGCTGCAGGTCCACCAAGCGCACGCCGGCACCGCGCAGCAGCTCCACCGCCGCCTGCACCCCTTTGCCCATCTCCCCCACCGGGTCTTGATCGCCCGCGATGAAGAGGATCGGCAACCCCTTGGGGACCGCCTGGGCCCACTGAGGTGTGGTCACCGCATTCACCAAGCCCAGCAGCGTAGCGTAGCCGCCAACGGAGAACATCTGGCCGGAAAGCTCGTCGGCCATGTAGGCGTCCACGACCTCGGGCACGGTGGAAAGCCAGTCAAGCGGGGTGCGGGCACCGGGGATCTTCTTCCCGTAGGCGCCAACCCCCATGGAGTCGAGCATCTTCGAGCGGTATTCCTCGCCCTTCGCAGAAGCGATCAGGTGCGCAAGGGTCTCCCCCACCTTGGAGAGGAATATGGGCCCGTGAGCCGTGCCGCTGAGCACGCAAGCGGAGAGCTCTTCGCCGTAGCGGGTGATATAGACCCGGGAGATGAGGCTCCCCATGGAATGGCCATACAGGATATAAGGCACATCAGGGAAGCTGCCGTGGATGCGGCAGTAAAGCGTGTGCACATCGCCCACCAGGATGTCGATGCCGTTCTCCAATGGCAGATGGCCCAAGTCGGCCGGAGAGGCCACCGATCGGCCATGGCCGATATGGTCTTCTGCGCAAACCGCGAAACCCTGGGAGACGAAGTAGCGCGCCAGCTCGTCGTAGCGGTCGATGTGCTCGGCCATGCCATGGACGATCTGGATGATGCCCTTGGGGCTTTCAGCGCCTTTGGGGCCTTCACCGTCTTCCGAGAAGCCCTCGCCCCAGGCCTCGCAAGTCCAGAGCTTGGCGTTGATGTGGGTCTTCCCATCCCGGGAAAGAAAGCTGTAAGGCACGGTATAGATGGTGTCTTCCATAGACGGCTCCTTGCTTGGGCTTAAGCGACTGAGCGGGGCTGCGCCGCTTCAGGGTCGCGCTTCAGGGTCGCAGCGTCTGCGGCTCTGTTTGCGAACAGTCTATCACGGTGGAGGGAACGCCCCCGGGCGCCGTGTCGTCTTGTAGGAACGCTGAAACATTCGCCCGAAGCTGCGGGTCGATGGCAGAAAGGCTAAGCGCCGGCGGCTGGCCAGCCAGGTTGGCCGAGGTGGTGGCCAAAGGGCAACCCACAGCGCGGATCAGGTCCCGCAGCAGGGGATAATCCGGAACGCGCAGCCCGATGGTGCCGACCGCCGAACGGAAAGCGGGCGGTACTTCAGGCGCGGCCTTCACCACAAGGGTGAGGGCCCCCGGCCAGCCCTCTTGGGCCAGCCGATAGGCTTGAGGCGAGATGTCCCGGCCATAGCGGGAAAGCTCTGAGCCGTCGGCCAGAAGCCACGCGATGGGTTTGCCGGATTCACGCCCCTTGAGCTTGAAAAGCTCCTGAGGCGAGGAGGCGAAATCCACCGCCACCCCCAACCCGTAAACGGTATCCGTGGGAAAGATGACGGCCCGACCGGCGCGCAGGGCGCGCAGGGCCTCATCGAAGCCTTGGGGCGAATCATCGATCATCGCGGACCTTCCTTCACCGCAGCCGCCAACGCTTGGGCGGCATTGAGGCCGTCCACGGCGGCGCTCATGATGCCCCCCGCATAGCCGGGGCCCTCGCCGCAAGGGAAGATGCCGATGTCGCGAGCGAGCACCCGAGGGGAAGCGGGCGCGCCATGGCCGCGGGCCGCATCGCGCGGGCGCACCTTCTTCGGCGCGGTTTGGACGTAGGCCTCGAAGCTATCCGGATCGCGCAGGATGCGCACCGGGCTGGATGAGCGGGTTTCCACGCCGGTCATGATGGCTTGTGCATCGGCAAAGCCCTTGAGCTTGCGATCGAGGATGGGCAGAGCCTCGGTCAGGGCGTCCTGGACGAAATCCGGGAGCACTTCGCGTAAATCGCACCAAACCACTCCGCGCCTATAGCTGGGAGTGACCGTCTTGGAGGGATTGCCCGCTTCCCAGGCGAGGAAATCCCCCACGGTTTGCGCCGGCGCCTGCCAAGCCTCCCCGCCCATCTCGTGAGCCTCTCCGAAGGCCGCCTGCTCCAAGCGGCGCTGGAACACCGCGCCGGCCAGAGGGTCTGCACCCTTGAAATCATCGGGGGTGACCGACACGAGCAAGGCCGCATTGGCATTTTCCCCATCGCGGGCAAAGGAGCTCATGCCGTTCACCACCACGCCGAACTCCTCGCTGGCCGCGGCCACCACTTCCCCGCCCGGGCACATGCAGAAGGTGTAGACGCTGCGCCCCGAGGGCAGATGGACCACCAGCTTGTAATCGGCGGGACCCAAAGCGGGATGGCCCGCCGCCTTGCCGTACTGGGCGCGGTCTATGTCCTCTTGGCGATGCTCGATGCGAACACCCACCGAGAAGGCCTTGGGCTCCATGGCCAGCCCGTGACGCTGGAGCATGCGGAAGGTGTCGCGGGCTGAATGCCCGCAGGCCAAGATGAGCTCCCGACAAGGGAGCTCGAAGCGCTCGCCTTCCGGTAGGCGCTGGCAGCCCATCTGGGACGCAAGCTCATCTAACGCGCCTGGACGCTCGGCCCGCACCGTGATGGCAGCGAGTTTTCCCTGGTCATCGAAGGCAAGATCATCGAGCTTCCCATAGAAGAACACCTCGCCGCCGGCATCGATTATCTGCTCACGGAGGTTTCGCACCACGGTGACCAGCCGGTCAGTGCCTATATGGGGCTTTGCCTGCCAAAGTATCTCCTCCGGAGCGCCGGCATCCACGAACCACTGGAGCACATGGCGGGCAAGGGGGCTTTTGGTGCCGGTGGTGAGCTTGCCGTCAGAGAAGGTCCCCGCGCCCCCTTCGCCGAACTGCACGTTGCTTCGGCAGTCCAGGTCCGCGCCTTCATCGAAGGCCCTCACTGCGGCCATGCGCTCTTCCACGTTGCCGCCCCGCTCGAACACGAGGGGCCGCAACCCCGCCTTCGCCAGGTAAAGCGCCGCGAAAAGCCCAGCAGGGCCGGTGCCTATGACCACAGGGCGCGGCGCATCGGCAGCGGCCTCCACCACCGGGATGTCCCAGGGCACGTAAGGCTCGAACTCCTTTATCTTGACGCCTTTGGCCGGATGGAGCTCCGCCAAAGATGAGCACTGCGGCAGGTCGGCAGCCACAGTGGCAATGAAGCATACGTCCTTCTTTCGGGCATCCACACTGCGTTTGACCAACTGAACGCTGGCAATGCTCTGGGGTGCCAGACCCAAAGCCCGGGCCGTGGCCTGAACAATAAGATGCTCGCTACCCGCAAGCCCCCCATCCAAAGGCAAGCGAATCCCTGAGGCCTCCACCAGCATGGCTTTCACGCCCCCTGCCGCCCAAGCAGGGAAGATGCGGCGCACGTCCCTGCCAGAAGGCCGCTTGACCAAGCCCAATGCAGGTTATAGCCACCGCAAGGACCATCGACATCCAACGCCTCGCCACAGGAGAACAGCCCCGGGACCCCCTTCGCCTCCAGGCTCTCCGGACAAAACGCCTCTACCGAGAAGCCGCCGCGACGCACCTGGCAAAGGTTCGGGTCGGCCACGGCCTCTACCTGAAGAGGATAGGCGCTCAGCAGCTCGGTGAGCGGAGGGATGTCCTTTGCTTCCACCCGGCTGTAGGGATTGATGAAACGGCTTCTCAGCAGCGCCTCGGAAACCCGGGGAAGCAGAAGGCCGCAGAGAAGATCCACGTAGGTCAGAGGCGCTTGCCGATGAGAGCCCAAGAGACAGCGGCGCTGGTCAAGGAAGGCTTGCGGGTCATCGGTGGCTTCAGCCAGGAAGTCGATGCATAAGGTGTCCCCCGGACAAGCGAAGCGCGAGAGGTTGAATATGCAGATGCCCGACAGGCCGTACTTCCGAAACATCAATTCCCCCTCCTCCACAGCCAGAGGGGAAGCACATCCTTCACGCAGCAGCGACACCCGCGCCTTGACACGGATGTTGTCGAGCTCTTGGGTGAGCGCGCGATCGTGCTTGGTAACCGAGAGCGGGCCGAGCACCGGCTTAGGGGCAAGCCGTGGCACCTCGGGGACATCCAAAGCCGAAACCGTGCGGCCGCCGCTTGCCAAGATGACCCGTTGGGCCCGCTTGAGCACCCCGTTATCCATGCGCAAGGCGAAGGGCTTGCCCGGTGCGCGGGGCGGCTCTATGGCAGCCACGGAGAAGTCGCAGCACTCCGCCACCTGCAAATCCGCCGCAGCGGATCGCAGCACATCGAGTACAACCGATGCCTTATTGGCCAAGGGGAATTGGCGCCCGTCGGCCTCTTGGCGCCAAACGAGCCCCAGCTCTTCGAAGAAGCGATGAACCGGATCGTCCTGGGCGCTCTGCTCTGCCAGCGCTCGGAACACCTGCTCAACGAAATCGCTGTTGTGATAGAGGTCCACCGCCAAAAACGCGTTGGAGAAGTTGCACCGCCCATTGCCGGTGGCAAGGATCGAGCGACCTACGCGGTCGTCTTTCTCATAAACCGCCACAGAAAGGGCGCATCCGCGCTGACGGGCGAGCCTTGCCGCCGCAATGGCCGCAACAAGCCCTGCCGCTCCACCGCCGATCACCGCTATGCTTTGCTGTGAACCTTCCATGATTGCATTATACGGTAGAGCCTAGGGGAATCGAGCTACTTTGCCGCCTCCGACGCCTTCGCCGCTCCCATGTAAGGTTGCCCCGTGGCCTTGTCTATCAGCGGGGACCCCAACCCAGCCAGCTCAGCGGCAAGGGTCTCTACCAGCAGGGGAAGCTGGGCTTTCACCGTGGGGGTGAGGTCTTCCGTGAGCGTTTTGGGCATGGTGTCTTCCACCTGCATCCCCAGGCAGATGCCCTGGCATTCGTAACCGATGAGCGCCGCGGAATCGAAGAGGTCCACCAAGCGGAGGTCATGAAGCGAGATATTCGGACCCAAAGCGGAGGCCAGGTCTTGGGGTGAGCCGCACAGCACAGTGCCCACAGGCTCACCGGAATGCTCGATCGCATCCACGGTGATGATGGTCTCGCATCCATCCACATAGTTGATCATGTCCATGGTGAGCACGCCCAAGTCGTAGAGCTCCACGTCATCGGGCACGGTGAAGCGCTCCATCACCGCGTCGTAGACGAAGCCGGCCAGGCCATCGTCCAGATGCAAGCGGTTGCCTACGCAGAAAACGGCGATACGGGGGAAGTACTCAGAAAACATCGCAACTCCTAACTGGGGCCTGCTACCAGCCCTCGCGGATGTTCAGATTATAGTAAGTGGCCCAAACCACGGCGGCCACGGCCAATATGAGGCAAACGACCGTCCAGATGCGCTCGCGCTTCAGGTACGTGGTGCGCGAGAGCCCTGCGGCCTCGGCGTGATGAGCGGCTATGGGCTGGCACACCAAGGCGAATCCGATGGTGAAGGCCACCGTGACGATGCCCACCAGCACGGCCACGGCTATGGCACCGGGATCGGGGTGGGTATAGGCGGCAAAGATGAGGTTGTCGGTCAGAAGCCACAGGGGATAGAAGAGCAGGCTCACCCAGAAGCCATGGGCCGGCCCCCAAATGCCGGGCATGAGCAGCGCACCCCAGTTCATACGGGGCAACCCCTTCAAGAACTCCTGCTCTTGGGCGATTTCTCTATCGGACAGCTCGGCCACAGCGCCTCCTCCCACTGGGCTTATTCTAGCCCATGGACCACAGACGGAACGTGGCGCCGCGACAGGCGGTTATGGCAGCTCGCGGGGTGGCAAGCAGGGAGGGAGCCTTCACTCGCAAGCGGCAGCACACACCTTGCCTTTTCGTGCCACTTTTTCGTGGAAATGGCACAAAAGGGGAGGTTGTGTGCTCTCCAGGCCCTGATTTCAAAGTGAGAATCCGCGTTTCCCCAGGTCGCGATTTTTGAGACTCCCGAAAGGAGGAATCTGAGAGCACACGACTTATGATTTCGTGCCATTTCTGCGAAATAGTGACACGAAAAGGCAAGGTGTGTGCTCGGGGGAGCCGGTCGTCAGGGGCGAACTGCTAGCGCAACCGCGCCAGCCGATGCTTTCATCGCAGGCAGCGCAACCTCGGTGGTCACAAAACGCGTTAACTCGTCCTGAAAAGCACCTTTTGACGCCGGATGCAAGCACCCGATTTCCCACTGCGCCGCAAAAGCCCAGGTCAATGGATTTCCCATCATCTTCGCAATTGCGGATGAGGCGCGTTCAAGACGAGTTAACGCGTTTTGTGACCACAGCTCCGCATGAAGCGGGCTTCGGGGCCAAGCCGATTCGCATTCGCAACCTTACGATAGCAAAAGAGAAGGCCCGGTTTCCCAGGCCTTCTCCTCGTTTCGCGTCAGCAGCGATCCCGTGCCGAACAAGCGAGCTACTTATCGCTTGCCGCCTTAAGGTCGTCGTCGCCCACGATGACATGGTGTTCGGGGCTGTAGACCAGACCGCCGTGCTCCTTGCGCAGGAACATGAGCTTGGTCGGCTCAAAGCCCTCCACGTTCGCCAGATAGATATGGATGAACATGAAGATGATGAACACGTACATGCCGAAGTAGTGGATGATGCGCATGGACATGGCGCCGCCCACCAGGTTGATGCACCAGCTGCAGAACTCGGTGTTGGCCAGAGGCGCCCACAGGCAGATGCCCGTGAGGAACATGAGGATGATCAAGATGGGGATCAGCAGATAGGAGATCTTCTGCGGAACACCCAGCTTAGCAGACAGCGGATGGGTCTTCCTCATGAACAGGTAGTACTTCACCCACTGCACACCCTGATGGCGGTTGTCCTTCTGCGGCAGCCACGTGAGGATGTCACGCACCTGCTCGCGAGTACCACCCGTGGGCGCGGACTTGATGAAGAAGGACATGATGACGCGCACGATGCAGTTGATGAACAGCACGAAGCCGCAGAAGATGTGCAGCCCGCGGCAAACGCCCATGGTCAGCGGCACGGGGAAATGGATCATGAAGCCCGTGACGATGAGCACGATCATCGCGCAGAGGTTGATCCAGTGGGTGATCACGAAGGGAAGCGGATGGGCTTCCTTGTAATGTGCAAGATGGGCCATCTTACTTCACCCCCCACGGATTGGTCACGGTCTCGAAATGCTTGCCCGTGGCCGGCTCGGAAACATGGACAGCGCAAGACACGCACGGGTCGTAGCTGTGCACCAGACGCAGGGCGTTGATGGGCTTCTCGATGTCCTCCACCGGGCAGCCGATGAGGGCCTGCTCGATGGGGCCGTGCTCGCCGTTCTCGTTGATAGGCGCCAGGTTCCAGGTGGTGGGGATGATGATCTGATAGCCTTCGATCTTCCCGTTGTTCACCTTCTCGGCGTGATAGAGGGCGCCGCGCGGAGCCTCCCAGAAGCCGCCGGCCTCGCCGGTGGTCTTCAGGGCCTTCTCGAAGTAGCCCGTCACGTTGGTGGAAGCGAACTCGGCCACCGGGGTGTCCTCGGCCGCAGAGATGGTCATAAGCGCCTCGTCCTGAGTGGTGCCACCGGCCACGACCTCGATGAGCTCGCGGGTCCAGGTGCGCATGAGGTCGGCGATGTAGAGCGTCTCGATCTGGCGAATGGCCGTGCGGCCCAGCATGGAGATCGCAGCATCCACCGGAGCGGGGCCATCCAGACCCAAGCCCTTGCCCAGCTCGGCGAGGAACTTGTCGGTCTGCTCCACGATGAAGGGCACGCCGCGCTTGTAAGCCACGAGCATACGGGAAAGCGAGGTGCACTCCAGCGCCTTGCCGTCGTAAGCCGGGGCCTTGCACCAGGTGTAGCGGTCGTTCACGTTGTATTCCGTGAAGTCCGGGATGGTGGTGTAGTTGGGTGCCTGATAGGTATCGTCGCCCTCGTACCAGGAATGGCCCACGTACTCGGTGATCAGGCTCTCCTCAACGTCGCTCACCGCGCCGTCCAAGCCATTGAGCAGCACGCCGGCGGGCAGGTAGCGGTCGTTCATCTTCATGGTGGGACGCTCGAAGACGCCCCAGGCGCCGAAGCGGCCGCAGCCGCCGCCCCACTCCAGGCCGTCCTTGTAGAACGGGGCCAGGGCCAGCGTGTCGGGGATCATGGTGGTGGAGACCCAGTTGTAGATCTCGTTCACCATGGCCTCCAGGTCGTCCAGCTTCTGAGCCGTGGGGATGAAGGCGGTGCCACCGGGGATGATGGTCATGACATGGGGCATCTTGCCGCCCAGCAGGGCCGCGATCTCCGATGCCCGGGCCTGCATCTTAAGCGCCTCCAGGTAGTGCGAGGTGCAGATCAGGTCAAGCTCCGGAGTGAGCTTGTAAGCGGTTCCCTCATCGGCGTCGAACCAGTTGCCGCTGAAGATGGAGAGCTGGCCGTTGGCGGCGAAAGCCTCCAGGCGCTCCTTGACCGCTTTGAGGTCGCTGTCGGTGGAGGTGCCGGCGGCGCGAGCCAGATCATAGGCATCGGCCACATCGGCATCCAGGGCGTTCAGCGGATTCACGTAATCCAGAGCCGCCAGGTTGTAGAACCACAGGATGTGGCTGTGAAGGAACTGCGCGCCTTCCAGCAGGTTGCGGATGATGCGGGCGCGGTTGGGAATGGCGAACGAGCCCTCCAGGCCATAGACCTTCTCCGCCGCGATGGAGGAGACGTGGTTATGGGAGACGGGGCACACGCCGCAGATGCGCTGAACGATCTGGGCGGCGTCTTCGGGCGTGCGGTTGGCCACGACCAATTCCATGCCGCGGAAGCTGCCACCAGAGACCCAGGCGTCAGTCACCTTGCCGCCTTGCACCTCCATCTCGCAGCTCATATGGCCTTCGATACGGGTTACCGGGTCGATAACAGAACGTGTCATGTTGGGTTACCTCCCCTCTTCTGCGTCCGCGGGAGCTTCCTCGGCCGCATCGTATTGCTTGGCTATTTCCTTCTGAGCATCCTGCATCTGGATGGGATCGCCGTCCATGACGGAGTACTCATACTGACCGATGCTGTTGTCAGGATGCTTCTCGTCCCACACGCGCTTCTTCTCGAAGGGAGCGCCGCCGTCCATGCGGCCGGTCTTCTTCATGCCGAAGCCGTGGATGATGAGCGCAGCCGCCACGATGCCGGTGAGGCCGGCAGCCACCAGGGTGGGCTGGAAGAACCAGTCGCCGATGTGCAGGTCGCGCTGGCGCTCGTAGAAGGGCGTGTTCACCTCCACCCAGTTGTCACCGGGGTTGGTGGGGTTGGCCTCGCAGCACCCCAAGCAAGGGGAGCCGGCCTGTACGCACCAGCTGCGGCGGTTGTTCCACAGCGTGATACCGCAGTTGGACTTCGTCTGCGGACCCTTGCAGCCCAGAGGATACAGGCAGTAGCCCAGCTTCTCCTCCTCGCTACCGAACTCGTAGACGAATTCGCCGTTCTCGAAATGCCCGCGGCGCTCGCAGTTGTCATGGATGTACTGGCCGAAGATGCCCTCGGGCTTGCCCTGCCCGTTAAGGTCCAGGGACTCCAAGCCGTTCATCATGAGCACTTGGACCAGGATGGTCATGAGCCACTCGGGATTAGCGGGGCAGCCGGGGATGTTCACGATGGGCACCTCGGTGATGCCCTGGCGCGCCAAGAAGTCCTGGACGCCCGTAGCCTGAGCCGGGTTGGGATAGGCAGCCATCCAGCCGCCGTTCACAGCACAGGAGCCCAAAGCCACGATGGCGGAGGCGTTGGAGGCTGCGTGCACCAAGATCTCCTCGCCGGTCTCCATGGCCACGCGCAGCGTGTTGCCATCGAAGCCCTGAGTGATGCCGCCTTCGTACACCACGATGTAGTTGCCGTTCTCGATCGTCTGCTCTTTGGCCTCCTCGATGGAGTGGCCGGCGCCAGCGCTCAGCACGTCGGAGTAGTTCAGGGAGATCATCTCCAGAACCACACGCGCCACATCGGGCGTCTCGATCTGCGCGAACGACTCGGTGCAGCCGGTGCACGAGGCACCCTCCAGCCAGATGACCGGATACAGGTTGCCGGACTTCGCGCCGATCACTGAATTTTCGAGCGCCATTGCCACGCGGGGCGCGGCAGCAGCCGAAAGGCCCGCAGCAGCAGCGAGCGTTCCGCAGAACTTCAGGAAGCTGCGCCGAGAGATCCCCCGGGACTCAAGGTCGGCCGAGAAATCGTATACGGCAGTTTCCTCGCTCATAGGCTCTCCTTTCTCTTTCCCTCCTGTTTAGGACTTCACTTCCGATGGGCCCTGAGTTCCTCAGAACCCATGCGGTGCCCCCGGAAGGCTCCGTTGATGTTTCGTTGCTATGGCGCAACAAAAGAAACATCATCGATGCCTTCGGTGGGTCATTATACGGGAGCCTAAAACCCTAAAACGGCGAATAAGCAGTAAATTCGGTCGAAATCGTAATATTATTTTGCGCCCTTAGCGTAACACCGATTTATTTCACACCCTGGGCGCGACGGCGAACGGGAGCCATGGTCAATAATTCCAGTTATTCGCGCTAAAACCTTCATAATTCGCTGGATTGACCGCTTTGGAAGGGGTTCGGGTTTTTGTGACCTGGGAAAACGCAAAGCGCCCGTTTGTCGCGTTGCAGAAAAGCGCGAATAACTGGAATTTTTGACCATGGACATGCGGGATCGCAAGGAAAAGGCAAAGCCCCCACGATTGCCCCATCCGCACGGTGTGTTTGGATTGCGTTTCTAGCAAATGGGACAAGCGTGGAGGCTTTGGGAAAGGCGCGATGGGCTGCTAAGAGAAACGGCGTTTCCCATCGCGGTGGCCGAAGCGAACGGTGGCCTGAGAACCGCTCGCCATTCGTCTGCTGAATGAGCGCTTGAGGGAGGAGCGCCCGGAGCTGTCCGTGATGTACGGGCAGAAGGGCTCGGGCTGCAACCGCTGCTTACCGGCGAAGATGCGCTTTTGCGATGAGAACATGTCTCCCCTTCGTCTAGGACGCCTTAGCTTTCGCATCCAGTTTCGCCAAAGAGCCCAGGGCCTTCAGCACCTGCTTACCCAGCTCGGTCACGGTATAACCGCTGCGAGCCCGGTACTTCTGGATGCATCCCGCTGACACAAGTTCTTGCATCAGCGGGTTGAGCTTTCCCTTACTAACCGAGAACAACTCTGCAATCTCCTCCTGGCTTTCGCGCACCCGCATGCCATCCACTGTTTGAGCCTGCAGCTTTGAGAGGAGCTGCAGCAGCCGATAGGCATCCGAGGTGAACAGGTTCACCAGACCTTGTTGTGCGTTTGAGTGCTTCATTTACCAATTTAATGTACTCTATCAATCTAGCTAAGTCAACACTTTTATTACATTTTTTTGTACTCAATCATTCAGAAGACAGCGCCAGGCTGCTAAGGGCAGCAAAGAAAGGGAGGCTGAAAAAGGGCCGGTACGGACCACGGGTGGCAAAAAGCGGAAGGGAGAGCAGGAAGAGAAAGAAGCGGGAAACGGAGGTGACCCCGAGCTAAAGCCGGCTCGGAGCTGAAGGCCGATAACCCTGAGCATCCAGCGCGACCGCCTCAAAGCCCAAAGCCTTAAGCCGCATCTCCAAGACATCCCACTGTCCTTGGGCCGCGGGAATCTGAGCTGGGTCCAGCTCCACCCGGGCGCCCTTCCCCACCACGCGTACGCGCACAGGAGAAAAGCCCTGGGATGCCAGGAATGCCTCGGCCTGGGCGATGAGGGGGATCATCTCAAACCGCAAAGGCTCCTCTGCAGGGAAGCGCGTGTAGAAACAGGGAAACGAAGGAGCATCCCAAGTGGGGAGGCCCAAGGCTTGGGAAAGGTCGCGGACATCCTGTTTGGAAAAACCGCACAGGGCAAGGGGACTTTCCACCCCAAGTTCATCCAGAGCGCGCATGCCCGGACGATCCTCCGCCCGGTCATCGCTGTTCGTCCCATCGCAGATCACGGCGATGCTGCGCCGCGCCGCAATGGCCGTTACCTTCTGGAAGAGCGCGCGTTTGCAGAGATAGCAGCGATCGGGCGGGTTCGCCATGAACCCGTCGATCGCCTCTTCTTCAAGAGGGAATAAGACCAGCTCAAGACCATGCTTGCTACAGAATTCCTGGGCGAAAGCCCGGTCGCCTTCCCGCTGGGAGTGAAGCTGGGCCATGCATGCCACGGCCCGCTCTCCCAACTGCTCGGCCGCCACGGCGGCGAGAAGCGCTGAGTCCACTCCGCCCGAGAACGCCAAGGCCACACTGGGCTGTTGGGACAACCACAGCTTGAGCGACTCGTATTTCCGCGCAAGCCCGGAATCCACCCCCTGCACCCTCCTCAAAAGGTTACGAAACCATTACACCACGAAAACGCCTCTCTTAATTGCCACCGTGAAAGACGTAGAAAAAACCTGTCTTCCCATATCATACAGCCCAAGAATAGTGAAGGGATGGGAGTGGGACAAAAGTTATTCAACAGTTGTGGCAGATTCCCTAAATGGGTATAATCTAGCCGAACAACAGGGTCCCACCGGTACTACAGGAGGTTATCATGGGGAGCGCAGCCACGGTCATCAATGAAACGTCGCCGAAAGCCACTTTCGATTTCGAAGACGTCGTGAAGCCGGGAATGACCACCGGACTCAAACGGGCGGCCCTTTACAAGCTCATCGATTATCTGTCTGATGACCCCGAGGCCAACATCCGGAAGATCATGGACTTAAGCGACAAGGCCCTCCCGAAGAACCTCTTCCACAACCAGCGCGTGGCCTTCCGCCGCGCCATAGACGAGGAGAACAACTGGTATCAGCTCATCATGAAGCTGATGCATCTCAATCCTGAAGTGGTACCCCAGCTGCTCAAATCGTTTTTGGTAGATGGCAACCTGCTGGCTTGGCCGGTTCAGGAAGCCAATCGCCAGAAGCTGCAATGCAACATCCCCTGGGCCATCCTGCTGGACCCCACCAGCGCCTGCAACCTGCACTGCACCGGCTGCTGGGCGGCCGAGTACGGCCACAACGTGCAGCTGAGCTACGATGAGATAGATTCCATCATCCGCCAGGGCAAGGCCTTGGGCACCCATGTGTACATCTACACCGGCGGCGAGCCGCTGGTGCGCAAACACGACCTCATCAAGCTTTGCGAGGCACATCAGGATTGCGCATTCCTCTCATTCACCAACGCCACGCTCATCGACGAGGACTTCTGCAAGGAGATGGTGCGGGTGAAGAACTTCGTTCCCGCCATCTCTGTGGAGGGCATCGGCGAAGCCACCGATGTGCGCCGCGGTGAGGGCACCTTCGCGAAAATCGACCAGGCCATGAAGCTGCTGCGCACCTATCAGCTGCCCTTCGGCGTGTCCTGCTGCCACACCTCGCAAAACGCCGACGCCATCGCCTCGGAGGAGTTCTTCGACTGGCTGATCGACCAAGGCGCGCTGTTCGCCTGGATCTTCACGTTCATGCCGGTGGGCTACAACTCCACCAACAAGCTCATGGCCACGCCGGAGCAGCGGGAGCGGCTCTACCACTTCGTGCGGGCGATGCGGGAAGAAAAGCCCATCTTCACCCTGGACTTCCAAAATGACGGCGAGTTCGTGGGCGGATGCATCGCTGGCGGGCGCCGCTACCTGCACATCAACGCCAAAGGCGACGTGGAACCCTGCGTCTTCGCCCACTACTCGGATTCGAATATCCGCGATATGTCGCTGTTGGAGGCTTTCCAGCGGCCGCTGTTCAAGCAGTATTACGACAACCAGCCCTTCGACGGCAACAACCTGCTGCGCCCCTGCCCCATCTACGAGAACACCGGCAAGCTGGCTCAGATGGTGGAGGAATCCGGGGCGGTTTCCACGGATTTGGAGCACACCGAGGACCCGCGTGACCTGGGAGCCAAGTTCGAGCAGCGCGCACGGGAGTGGGATCCGGTGGCGGAGCGGCTGTGGTACGACGGAACAGACGACAGGGCCCGTTGGCGGGCGCGGCGCTATGTGGCCCAGTCCGATGCGGACATCGCCAAATTCGAGCGGACCGGACGAGTGGGCGACCGCACCCTGGAAGAACGCGACCAGGATGTGGAGCGCATCAAAGCCGCCATGGAGGCCTAGGCTTTAGGCAGCCATCGAAAACCTACAGCTACCTTCGCTGAGCTATGGGATAATCCCTAGCGGAGGTAGCTGTGAAGAATCTGATCGCTCAATTCATGAAATTCGGCGTGGTGGGGGCCATCGCCTTCGTCATCGATTTCGGGCTGCTCGCGCTCTTAACCTCGGGCTTCGGGGTGAACTACCTCATCAGCGCCACCATCTCCTTCACCGCCTCGGTGGTCTTCAACTACTTCGCCTCCATGCGCTATGTCTTCACCCATCGCGACGGCCTGAGCCGGCGCCGGGAGTTCATCATATTCGTGGTGCTTTCGGTCATCGGCCTTGGCATAAACAACGTGCTCATGTGGGTAGGCGTGGAATTTCTTCATTGGTTCTACCTTGTGGTGAAGATCTTCGCCACGGCAGTGGTGATGATTTGGAATTTCGTCACACGCAAGATATTCTTGGACGCAGGAGACGAAGAGGCGGCTGAGGTCGCAGATGAGATGAGGGATGCTTAATGCCAGCAACCGACTACCTGATAATGAACGCGGCCAAATATCCCGATGAGGTGGCCTTGGTGGAGGTGAACCCGGAGATACGCGACCGACGCGGAAAGACTTGGCGCGACTACGAGCTGGTGGAGACCCCGCCTTCGGAGCGCTATCGCCGGGAGATGACCTGGAAGATGTTCAACGACCACGCGAACCGCTTCGCGCACCTCCTCATAGACGCAGGGGTGAAGCGCAACACGAAGGTGGCCATCTTGCTCATGAACTGCCTGGAGTGGCTGCCCATCTATTTCGGCGTGCTGAAGGCCGGGGCTGTGGCCGTGCCCTTGAACTACCGCTACACGGCCGACGAGATCAAATACTGCCTGGAGCTCTCCGATGCGGAATACCTCATCTTCGGGCCGGAGTTCATCGGACGCGTGGAGCAGATCGCCGACCGCATCCCCAACGTGAAGCAGCTGTTCTTCGTCGGCGAGGACTGCCCCAGCTTCGCCCACAGCTACAATCGGCGCATGGCGCATTTCACCGCCGAAGAGCCGGGCGTGGCCTTGGACGATGCAGACAACGCCGCCATCTATTTCAGCAGCGGCACCACGGGATTTCCCAAGGCCATCCTCCACAACCACCTTAGTCTCATGCAGGCGGGCCTTTGCGAGCAGCAGCATCACGGCCAAACCCGCGACGACTGCTTCCTCTGCATCCCGCCCCTTTATCACACCGGGGCGAAGATCCATTGGTTCGGCAGCCTGATTTCGGGCAGCAAGGCGGTGATCCTGCGCGGCGTGCGGCCGGATTGGATCTTGCAGACCGTCTCCGAGGAGCACTGCACGCTGGTATGGCTGCTTGTGCCCTGGGCCCAAGATATCCTGGATGCCATTGACGATCAGATCGTGAACCTGGATGACTACAAGCTGGACCAGTGGAAGCTGATGCACATCGGCGCCCAGCCGGTGCCCCCCAGCTTGGTGCGCCGCTGGAAGAAACGCTTCCCCCATCACGCCTACGATAACAACTACGGCCTCTCCGAGGGCATGGGGCCGGGGAGCATCCATCTGGGCGTGGAGAACTTCGAGCATCTGGAGACCAACGGCGTGCCCGGATGGGGCTGGGAAGCGCAGATCCGCCGCTCGGATGGCACGGTGATCGAACCGGGCACCGACGAGGTGGGCGAGCTTTTCCTCAAAGGCAACTGCGTCATGGTGGAGTACTACAACAACCCCGAAGCCACAGCTGAATCGCTCCAAGACGGCTGGCTGGCCACCGGCGACATGGCCAAAGTGGACAGCGAGGGCTTCTTCACCCTGGTGGACCGCGCCAAAGACGTCATCATCACCGGTGGCGAGAACCTTTATCCGGTGCAAATCGAGACGTTCATCCGCACCCACGATGCCGTGAAGGACGTGGCGGTCATCGGCGTGCCCGATGAGCGGCTCGGCGAGATAGCCTGCGCGATCATCGAGCTGAAGGATGGCCACGAATGCACTAAGGAGGCCATGGAGGATTTCTGCCTTGACCTGCCCCGCTATAAACGGCCGCGGCGCTATGAATTCGCTACGGTGCCACGTAATGCCACAGGAAAGATCGACAAGCCGAAGCTGCGAGAGATCTACGGCGCTACCCGCCTGGTCTCCCAGGAAGAGGCACGCTGACGCTGCACCTGACGCGCTGGGCGTGCGTTTCCGGCACGGGGTTCGACTACGGCTGCTCGGCGCGAATGCGCTTCCTCACCAGCATATCCGCCTGCGCCTGCGCAAGCGTCTTCACCCCATGCCGGAAACGTACGATGCAACTTCGGAGCGCGGCATAGCCGAAGGCACCCTCTGAACACTGATTTCTCTTCATTCAATGCATGAAGTAGCGAAGCGCACGAGCGCAGCGAGCAGCGAAGCGGGGCGTGCGGAGGCTATGCCGCGCTCAGAAAAGAGCAATCTAGGACTGCATCACGGAGGGCTCATCCAGGGCATGGCGCAAATCGATGTTCATGTCCACGTCACCTTCGATGCCGGCCACGCGACCGGTGTTGCTGTACTGCCACATATGTATGTCCAGCTTGTTGGTAGGGCTGGGCACGCCGTATTCGGCCCACCAGATCTCGTCGCCTTCTAAGCTTGCCCGGTTATAGCGGGACATGTCGTTGGCATTCCCGTAGATGATGCTCTCATAGCCCGCCTCCTCGATGCGCTGGCAGAAGGCCTCGGCGATGGCGCTCATAGTATCGTTATCCAAGCCCGACGTGCGCGACTGGGAGAGCCCGAGCACCTTCTCCTCGGAATCGAAGGCGATGGGATATTCCAAAGGCGTGCCGTTCAGGTAAGTCAACACGAAGTCCGCTTCCTCCCGGGCCTCTTCCGGGGTCTTCGCCTGGCTGAAGAAGTAGATGCCGCAATCTATACCTGCATCACGCGCGCCATCGAGGTTCGCCCAGTAATATTCATCCAGATAGAGGTCGCCTTCGGTGGCACCGCGATATCCTAAGCGGATCATGGCGAATTCAACGCCATCGGCCGCCACGGCATCCCAATCTATAGCATGCTGATTCTCCGACACGTCAATACCCAAACGCGATGTCTCCTGACCATCCACCCTATAGGCGAACCGGTCGCCTTGACGGTCGAGCTTCGTCCAGTCATAGGGCGAGATGTAGCTTTCCTCAACGTTTTGCAGGGAATCCTGGCGCATGAACGGCGCAGCGATGATCAACCCCAAGGTGACCAGGGCCACAACCGCCACCACCGACAAGATGTAGATGAGATTGCGGGAAATGAAGCGCCCCAAGGTCTGAGGGCCGGCGGGAGAAGAAGGGCCCGGTGCGGGAGGCTGGCCTCCGCTTTGAGCCGATTTGCGGGCCCGGATGAGCTGGGATGCATCTTGGGCGCTTCGGCGCAAGGCGTCGTTTTCATCTATGGGTTTACCCACCTGTGCCTCCAAGGTTCCGTGAGCCTTTATAATACCTTAGAATACCGCGATACACTAAACCCTCAAGGAGGCCACATGGGCGCTACCGATGACCTGACGCTGCTGGGAGCCAAGGCCCCCATCCCCACCACCTACGACCCCGAGGTGCTGGAGTGCTTCGAGAACGCCCACCCGCAGCGTGACTACTTCGTCACACTGCGCTGCCCGGAGTTCACCACCCTGTGCCCCATCACCGGCCAGCCGGATTTCGCCACCTTGCTCATCAACTACATCCCCCACAAGAAGATGGTGGAGAGCAAATCGCTCAAGCTCTACCTCTTCGGCTTCCGCAACCATGGGGATTTTCACGAAGACGTGACCAATACGGTGATGAACGACCTGATCAACCTTATGGAACCGAAATACATCGAGGTGAAGGGTCTGTTCGTCCCCCGAGGCGGCATAGCCATCCATCCCTTCGCCAATTGGGCCAATCCCGCCTTCGATTATGGAGAAGTGGCGAAGAAGCGCCTTTTCGAACAGCTGGATTTGTCCTAAACTGTGTACCGCATCCCCGCGCCCCGCGCTGCGAGGATGAGAGCCGCAAGGATATCGAGGATTCGGGGATCCGAGGATTCCAGGATATGAGGGCCTTGCGGGGGAGAGATGGGGTTTGACCGCCCGCATCTCCCGGTTGTCGCGATACCCAACCTTAAAAAACAAGGAGCCTGTCATGAAGAAAACCACCACCAATCTGATGATCTGCGCCATGGTATTCGCCGTGGCCTTGGTGATCGCCAACGCCATCACGGCCAAGACGATCCAAACGGGCATACCGCTGTTCGGAGCCACCGTCCTGGTGCCGGCTGCGGTGGTCTGTTACTGCATCACCTTCCTCATGACCGATGTGGTAGGCGAGATCTGGGGTAAGAAGGAAGCTCGCACCGTGGTGCTTGGAGGGCTCGCCTGCCAGGTCATCGCCACAGGGCTGATCTTCATCGGCGGTGCACTGCCCGCAGCCGACCCCGCTATGCAATCGGCATATGAGCTGCTGCTGGGCCAAAACGCGCTTTTCGTGGCGGCCAGCATGACCGCTTATCTGCTCTCCCAATCCTGGGATGTTTTCATCTTCCATCGCCTGCGTGAGAGCATGGCCAGCCGCGGTTTCGGCGCGCGCCATCGTTGGGTGTGGAACAACGTATCCACCATGACCTCGCAGGCCATAGATACCGTGGTATTCATCGGCATCGCCTTCGGGCTGGGCATGGGATGGCTTTTCGACAGCACGCTTCTGCCGCAGCTCGCCGCCATGATGGTGGGCCAGTACCTTTGCAAATTCCTCCTGGCGGCTGCCGATACGCCGTTTTTCTACCTGCTCACGCGCAAGCGCGCCCCCGAGCCGCTGGCCTCCGGCTCCAATCTATCGACTTCCAGCTCAAAACTGGCATAATAGTAGGGTTCAACGAAACGAAAGGCCCGCTTATGAACCCTATGGATATTGCGCCCGATGCCCAAGGCAAGGTGCGCGACCTGTATGACCTGGGCGACCGGCTGCTGCTGGTTGCCACCGACCGCATCTCCGCCTTCGATTACATCCTGGAGGATGAGATCCCCTACAAGGGCATCGTGCTCACCCAGATCTCGTGTTTCTGGTTCGAGCTTTTGGACGGCATCGTGGAGAATCACCTCATTTCCAGCGACACCGCCGACCTCCCCGAAGCATTCAAGCCCTACGCAGACTACCTGCGCGGACGCTTCATGTTGGTGAAGAAAGCCCAGATGTTTCCCGTGGAGTGCATCGTACGCGGCTATCTAGCCGGCAGCGGCCTGAAAGAGTATCAGAAGTCCGGCACCGTTTGCGGCATCCAACTGCCCGAGGGCTTGGTGAATTCCTCGAAGCTGCCCGAGCCCATCTTCACTCCCTCCACCAAAGCCGAGATAGGCGGCCACGACGAGAACATCAGCTTCGATGCCTGCGCCCAGCTGGTCGGCCAGCGAGACGCCGATGCGCTGCGGGAGCTGTCGCTGAAGGTCTACACCACGGCCCGTGACCATGCCGAGAAGCAGGGTATCATCATCGCGGACACGAAATTCGAGTTCGGCCGCCTGGGGGATTCCATCCTTCTGGCTGACGAGGTGCTCACCCCCGATTCCTCGCGTTTCTGGCCCGGGGATACCTACGAGCCCGGCCGCGATCAGAGCAGCTTCGACAAGCAATTCGTCCGCGATTGGCTGAGCGCCCATTGGGACAAGCAGGGCACTCCGTCCCACCTGCCTGCCGACGTCATCGCCAAGACCAGCGAGAAATACATCCAAGCCTATGAGAAGCTCACAGGCCGTCCCTTCGAGTTTTAGGATCGAACCATGGCCCAGCGAAACCCCCTGAATGACCGCTATCAGCAAGACCAGCGCGGCAAGACCCGCAAAAGCTCCGCCTCGGCGAAGCCCAAATCCACTCGAGCCGCCACACTGCGCGACCCAGCGCCCAAGACGAAGAAGCAGAAGAAGGAAGAGCGCCGGCAACGCGAGCTGCAAAACGAGCAGAAAGCCGCGGTGATCCATGGTCGCTACGAAGACACCGCCGGCTATAAGAAGCTGCGCCGTTTATGGTGGGTCTTCCTCATCGCAGCCATTGCAAGCACCGCCGTTTCGGTATTCCTCAATTCTCAGACTTCGGGATTCTTCGACGAGAACCCCGATGGACTTGTCTGGGGCTTATTCGACGAAGGCACCATAGGCACGATGCAAGCCGTTTTCATGGTGGGCGCCTACGCGTTCATCATCGCCGCGTTCTATCTGGATTTGGGAAAGATCCGCAAGGAGCGCAAGCTGTACAACGCCACCATGGCCAACGACAACTCCAAGGAAGCGCGTAAGAACCAGAAGCGCGCAGCCGCCGAACAGCGGGCCAAAGCGCGTGAGGAGGCCCAGCGCAAAGCCGAGGAGGAGGAAGCCAAGGCGAACGCCCCCGAGGAGGAGGCCGTCAAAGGCCCCAAGCGCTGGTTCCGCCGCAGCAAAGCCGAGGCCAAAGAGGCCAAAGAGCAGCTGCAGGAAAAGGCCGAAGCGGAGAAGGAACGGCTCGCTAAGTCCGAGGAGAAGTAAGCTGCAGGGGGGTTATGTCAGGGGACGGGGATGATGGCATGAAGCGTGCTTCAGGTTTATGTCAGGG
>CAZKKN010000030.1:0-20516 GCA_964553375.1 uncultured Eggerthellaceae bacterium
GAGTCAGGCGGTGCTACGGGTCTTATCTTCCTGCGCGCGCGGTTCATGATCGCGGTCGCATCCGCGTTCACCTCCCAGGACACTTACCTGGGGCAAGCCCTCGACCCCCTCTCTCAGAACCGCTACGCCTACTGCGCAGGCGATCCAGTGAACGACTCCGACCCCACCGGGCATTGGGGAACCGGGATTATCAATACCGGAGGATGGAATCTTGTAAGTACTCCTAAGTCCTCTAGGTTTAGTAATACTAAAGGATTGCAAGACTATATTAACCGTCGCCGTCAGAGCAGCATCAACGCATCCTATGCTACTGCGAGGACATATGACGAGTACAATCGGAGAAAATCGCAATCATATAGCTATTCCAACGATCAAAACCGGTACACCCAGTCCTTGGATCAGATACAGGATCCATCAATGCGGTCATATGTTGCTTGGTCTCTGTATAACAACGGTTGGATAACCAAAGAAGCTGCGCTCAAATACTGTAGTGAGTACCTGCATATGGGAGCGAATGCGCCACAACCTATGACGAACGCGCAATGCAGGGAGCTTATCAGCGGGATAACCCAAGGTGCTTCTGTTGCTCTCAGCGATGCTCAGATAGCAAATGCTCTTAGATGGAAAGAAGTTGCAGCGACCGGAGCGGCATCTGCTCGCGCAACAGGAAAATATGTAGCCCTAAATAGCTTTTTAAGCAGTGCGAGCAAATCTGTTGTATTTGCCGGAGCCTTAGTGGATGGCTGTTTTGTCGTGGGTAATGTTTATGAAGCGCTGAACAACCCAGATGTTTCACCTGAACGGGCTAGGACGGATGCTGTAGTGGAAGCCGGAGTGGGTGCTGTTAAAGTTGGCGTTACCGTAGGCGGCACAGTTGGCATCGGGGCTCTGATCGGTTCACCGGCTGGACCGATAGGTGCGCTTATAGGCGCCGGTATTGGATTGCTAGCAGGGATTGTGATCGATGCATTTTTCAACGGACTTGAGGAGAGCGGACAAATTGATAGATGGAAGGACGACCTTTATGATGCCGTCTACTGATGAGTGTAGATTATATGCAACTAGCATTTTTCATTTTACAGAAATGGATTACAAACAATATATAGCGACGGCAGACTATATGTCTAAACGTAAGAGATTGCGAGCTTTACTTGTGTTCTTGATCTGCTCTCTTTTATTTGTAATACCTTTTTTATGGTCTATATCTGTAAGTTCTTCTAGGGGATACGTATTGCTTTTAATCATACTTTTCCTCATTCCATCCCCTGCAATTATCATTTCCAATATCAAAAAACAGCCTCCGTGGTGGGGATGGGGTTATCAGGTAAACCAATTAACCGAAATGTATTCAGAAGCACTCGGTTTTCCCCCGAATGAATCAGAAAAGGAATATTGCTTCGAAGTTTACGATGATTCTATTCAATTCATTACGTCTGGGCGCACAACGCGAGCGTCATATGAAGATATCCGTTGGGTGGAAAAGAAGGGAGATCTCGTTATCATCGGGTATTTAGACGGAGCTAAATCACTTTTGAATCCGTTTTTTGCTGGCAATGAACCGCATTACAAAGCCGTTCCTGCAATGGCTTTTCATGCCAGCAAGCTTGAGGGCATGGATTCCGACGAGCTGATAGCCATCCTCGAAGAATACGCCAAGAAGCCCAAGCGCCCCGTGACCCGCAAGGATGCATGGAAGTGATCAAGCCCGTCTTCGTGATGGATCTCCGCCATGATGATGTCCTGCGCGCGCGGTTCATGATCGCGGGCGCCTCCGCGTTCACCTCCCAGGACACCTACCTGGGGCAAGCCCTCGACCCCCTTTCTCAGAACCGATATGCCTACTGCGCGGGCGACCCGGTGAACGCCTCCGACCCGACCGGGCATGCCCTTGCGCCCCATAGCCGCGAGAACTGGGAGCGCCAGAAGAGGATGCAGGAGTACAGAAACGAGGCCAGGCGCCGCGAGGCGGAGGCGCGCGCCGCCAAGACGAACCCCGCATTGGTACCCGCCATCCGGGCGAGGCGCAGCCAGTACAACTCGGTGTACTCCCTTGGCGTGAACTACGCCCGCACCTTGAGCGCCATGCCGAGCTCTCCCGAGCGGGACTATCTTGTTTGGTCGCTTTACAACAACGGATGGATCTCCCGGGAGTCGGCTGAGAAGTACTGCGGCAGTCTGGAGCATATGGAGAAGGAAGCGCCGGTACCTATGAAAGTGTCTCAGTGCATGGATGCGCTTGATGCTTTGCAGAAAGGCGTCTCTTGTGGTCTCGATGCTGTGCGGGCGTCCAATGCTACAGGATGGGCAGTTGCCCAAAGGGCGCTTGCTGGTATAGATTACGGAGAGCAGAGCATTGCCACGATAGACCAATCCCTTAAAGGAGCCGGTAAGGTTGTCGGCGCTGCCGGGTTTGTCATCGGCGTAGGTGTTGTTGCGGCTGATGCCTTTGAGGCTTATAACAATCCGAATGTAACCCCTGATCGGGCCGCCAGCGATGCCTATATGGAATTTCACATTGGGTCGGCAGAGCTAATCTTTTCAACGGCGGCAGGTTCTATGGCATCATATTTAGTTGGTGGTGCTGTAGCTGGTTCATTTGGTGGGCCGGCTGGAATTGTTGCGGGAGTAGTCGCTGGATTAGTGGTTGGCATAAGCGCTTTAGTAATCAATTGGAAGCTAGAGGAGTCTGGAATAAAGCAGCAGTGGAAGGATGATCATTATGCAGCCACAAAACGTAGCTCCTAATGTTTCTGAAGCTGCATGCGACTTCGCTTTCACATCAGAGCAGTTTTGCGAGTACTCCCGCATTTGTGACTTCATGTCCAAATGGAAGAAGTGGTTGGCTCAAATCGTGCTCACAGTATATGTAGTACTCATGATAATACTCTCTTATAGCGCACTCCGCTTTCCAGTAGATGCAGTTCTTCTTCTTCCATCAATTCTTGGAATCCCTGCACTTGTAATTTGCATAGGGTTAGCTACGCAATCCCCGCCGCTTTGGTTTTGGCGTCGAAAGCGGCGCGGTATCATGAAGATGTACGCCAAACGGCTCGGGATGCGCTATCCCGAACTTGTCGACCAATGCAGCTTCTGGTTTGAGGACGGCTGGCTCACCATGATCACCGAGGAGGTCAACGTCAAGGCGCCCCTGAGGGATGTCCGCTGGGTGAGGCGCAGCGGGGACCTTGTCGTGATAGGCTGCCTCGATGATTCCTACTCCATGGATACCGATTATCTAATCGGGGAGAAAGGCTATAAAGCCATCCCCGGCATCGCATTCCTCGCCAGCAAGCTCGAAGATGCAGACGCGAACGACCTGATAGCCATGCTGGAGCCCTATATACGGCAGAACCGCCGGGAGTATTTCACGAAGCTGAGGTTCTGGCGCTTGGAGGACGATGAGTGATTCAAGGCTACATACCCATCCGCCGCTGCGAGCCGCCGCCTTTTGTGATTATGCTCTCACCGATGTGCAATTCGAAGAATATGTCGCCACGGCAGATTACATGTCTAAACGGAAGATACTACTTGGCTTGCTTCTATTCTTAATTGGATACTTCCTGTTGGCTATACCATTCTTATGGGCTATTGGCTTTCCTAGAGGCTATTTATTGGCAATAATAATTATCTTTCTAATTCCATCTCCTGCAGTTATCATTGCGAACGCAAAAAAGCAGCCGCCCTGGTGGGGATGGGGATATCAGGTAAACCTATTAACCGAAACGTATTCGGAAGCACTCGGTTTCCCACTGGACTGCTTAGCGAAGAAGTACCGCTTTGAAATACATGGCGACATCCTGCAATTCGTTACTGTCAATCGTACATTGCAGGCGAAGATAGAAGAAATACGTTGGGTAGAAAAGAAGGGGGATCTAATTATTGTAGGAGTTCTGAGTGGAGATAAATCACTTCTGAATCCATTATTTAATAGTACCAGGCCGCATTACAAGGCCGTTCCTGCAATGGTTTTTCATGCCAGCAAGCTCGAGGGCATGGATCCGGACGAGCTGATCGCGCTTCTAAAGGAATACGCCAAGAAGCCGAAGCGCCCCCTGCCTCGCAAGGATGCATGGAAGTGAGCAGCGAGAATGAGCAGCGACTCAAATACCCCTTCCGATGTCCGCTTCAGCGGCACATTTGATGAGCAGGCATTCCGCTCCTATGTCGAGCTTCATCTGATGCCGCACGACAAGAAAAGCGGATGGTGGATTATGGTGTTCACTGGTGCCTTGAGCTTTTTCTGGCTGTGGATTTTCTTCTTTCTGGATGATGGCGACCCCGCAGCTTTCCGCTTGCTCTGCCTGGCTTTGGGCGTGTGCTTCTTTTACTACTTCCTCATCGGCATTGGGATGATAACGGGACTGCGTCATCCTCTCTGGGGCACGAAACGCTGGGATGCACGAACCGCAATCGCTTTTGCGCGTATGCAGAAATGGGATCTAAAAAGCCCAGTGGGAAATGGAGAATCCAAATTTAGCATTTGCATAGATAAATGGCCGAACCTATTCAGTGATTTCTTTCTTCTCGACCTTCTTTTCATGCATATGTATTTTGACTCCAATCAGCTCACAGAGCCAATTGCATACGATCTTATCCCAGGCCTACTACCCCGGTTTAAGAACCTTCCTCAGGATGTGGATTTGCGTGTGACCTTTTCTGGCGCCTTTTATCCAGATCGCATTGAAAAGGGGTCCCATGGGGATGTGTTCGCACCATCCTACACGGATGTATACGATGTGGTAGAGGATCAGAAGCGCTATCCCGGATTGGCGATCATTCGCCATAAAAACGGATTCGATGAGCTTGTGGTCTTCACCGACCAACTGGAGGGCGCGACTTGGGAGGAATTGAAGCCTTGGATCTTGGCACAGGCGTGGAAGGACGGCTTTCCGGGGATGAGAAAATGGAAGCGGCCTAACTTAGCTGGAAGGGTATTGACGCGCTCAAGCGACTTGTGATTTAGCAAGTACGCCCGTCAGCACCGTCGTGATTACTTCTGGGACTGGCAGCCGTTGGGAGGATGGTGAGACATGGGACGGGGGAGATGTAATACGCAGCTTCCGGATGCGCTTTACGCTGCTTGCGACTTCTCTTTTTCCCCTGCGCAGTTTTGTGAGTATTCCCGCATCTGCGACTTTATGTCCAAGTGGAAGAAGATCGTTGCTCTGATTTTGCTTTTAAGCTTTTTTGTCATTTCTGTCTTATATTGTTTTTTGACGTTCGGGTCGCCACTAGAACCTATCTTCTTTATTATTTGGGTTCCGCTAGTTCTTATTGCTCTCTTTATCATTGGGCTTCTTACGCAATCCCCGCCGCTTTGGTTTTGGCGTCGAAAGCGGCGCGGCATCATGAAGATGTACGCCAAGCGGCTCGGGATGCGCTATCCCAAGCTCGACGATCAATGCAGCTTCTGGCTTGAGGACAGCTGGCTCACCATGATCACCGAGGAGGTCAACGTCAAGGCGCCCCTGAGGGATGTCCGTTGGGTGAGGCGCAGCGGGGACCTTGTCGTGATAGGCTGCCTCGATGATTCGAATTCTGCCAACATTGACTACATACAAACTGAGAAAGACTACAAAGCCATCCCCGGCATCGCATTCCTCGCCAGCAAGCTCGAAGATGCGGATGCGAACGACCTGATAGCCATGCTGGAGCCCTATATACGGCAGAACCGCCGGGAGTACTTCACGAAGCTGAGGTTCTGGCGCTTGGAGGGCGATGAATGACCCAAGGCGACATACCCATCCGCCGCAGCGGGCTGCCGCCTCCTGCCTCATTCCCTACGTCCATAGCACGCTATAGCCTTTGGATGGTTTCGCCTTTTTTGCATACACTTCAAGAAATGAGATAAGCTCTTCCGGCTCCATGCCTTCAAGCTTGCTTGCGAGGAAAGCAGCTCCCAAAATTGCACCATTAGATGTCATATAGGTGAAAGATGATCCAACATTGAAGGATCTGAACCAATCAGAAAGCCCCACAACCACCAAATTGCCGATTCGCCTTACCCAGAGAATCTCATCCAAAGGTACCGTGAGCTTTCTAGTTTGAGTACTAAACGTAACATCCTTATCTGTACATTCGAACCGACATTCCAAACGCAAACGATATGAGCCATATCCATAGCCGAGCGCTTCTTTGTATTTGGATTGGCAATGGTCCCTGGTGGCGTTCGTCCACCACCAGAGTGGCGTTTTTGAACTGAGGGCAATGGCATAATTGAGCATCCATATAGCAAGAAGTGATGATAGGAGCACGGTGACTTCTGTGAAGGCGTTCAGGGCGATTGATATCCCGAGAAAGAGGCAGTCTATCGTGATGCCAGCAATGAAGACATCGCGATATATCTTCCGTTTCGACATGTAATCGCAAATTGCAACATAGTCCATGAAGGTATGACCTTCTAAAAAGAAGTCGCAGTATGCTATCGGCTGGTTGGTTTGATCGTTTGAGGTTGCAATCATCCGAGTCGTTCCTTGCAATTATGTTTAGATTACTTTGCTGCTATTTCCAGGTTTGATAGCGGATTTCCGGTGGTTTAGGCTTCTTGGCGCATTCTTTTAAGTGCGCTATGAATGCATCAGGGTCTGCTCCTTTCAATTTGCTGGCCACAAACGCTATCGCAGGGACGGGTTTATTTATTGGTGGGCTTCCGTGGGGTGCTAAAACAAACTGGAACGATTTTGTGCCACTGAAGCAGCCGGCAATTACCATATCGCCATGCTGTTTCACCCAAAGTATCCTATCCATAGAAGTATCAATTGCGTCATATGTCGTTTTGAGCAGAAGAGAATTGCCTTCAATCTGAAGCATGCAAGGCATCTCAGTAGCATCAGGACTATAGCCCAATGCATCTTTGTACATTCGGATCAGGTCTGTTCTGCCCGTTCGGAACATCCATCCTAGAGGCTTGCGTGCAATGGGCATGATGCTGTAGAAGATGGTAGCGAAAAAGAATAGGGAAAAAAGCACGCCAAGGAGAAGCGCGAGAAATCGGTCATTAAACAAGCCCGCAAAGATAGCCAACCAAAGATAGAAACCAATAAAGATTAGAAGCAGGATGATGTTTCTGCGATGTATTCGTCGTTTGGCCATGTAATCACTAACCTTGACATACTCTTCGAAGTCTTCTTCAGTGAAGGAGAATTCACATGAGGCAACAAGATTATGAGAGTTCTGCAGTGCCATCGTATAAGCATCCTTCGAATGATTCCAAAGTTCAGCTCTTACGGGTTCACAGCCAATCAGGTTAATCTATATTATAGCGTGTGAGACGAAACCTTGATCGAACGTGCTGTGGTCATATCTCGCGACCTTTGTTTCTAAGACTGCTGTTTTATCTTGGGGCGGAATCGTGACTAGAAGGGTTACGGCTCGTTTTGAGTAGGGATAGATGGTATACGACAATCAGACATATTTGAAAGCCCAATGCGAGTTCGTTCTCACGGAAGAACAGTTCGAGGAATACGTATTCTTAAGTGACTTCATGTCTAAAAAGAAGCGCATTTCCATAACGCTAGTATTCTGTTTTCTCGTGATACTCGCATTGGCTTTCGTGAGCGTTGCTATCAAAATGCCTGCATTGGTCTTGGTTATGGTTTACCTGCTTTTTGGGGCGATAATCGTAGTGTCTCTCATCTCGTTAATTCTGAAAAAGCCACCATTTCGTTTTCTTCGCTATCAGGAAGAGTACATATGCACCATTTATAAAAACGCCCTGGGCATTTCTCCGATTGCGAGTGTTATCAGTTGCAGTTTTATCCTCACGAGAGATTCGATGATATTTCAGACAGGTGATTACGAGATAATAAGCTCGCCGCTTGCTATACAGTGGGTTGCTTGCAAGCACGACTTAGTGGTTGTTGGGTGCATAGACGGAAGTAAATCATTATCAGGTACCTATATTTTTGGTGACGGGAATCATTATAAGGCTGTTCCTGCAATGGTCTTCCTGAAAAGCAAGCTCGAGGGCATGGATCCCGACGAGCTGATAGCCATCCTTGAGGAGTACGCCAAGAAGCCCAAGCGCCCCCTGCCTCGCAAGGATGCATGGAAGTGAGCAGCGAGAATGAGCAGCGACTCAAATACCCCTTCCGATGTCCGCTTCAGCGGCACATTTGATGAGCAGGCATTCCGCTCCTATGTCGAGCTTCATCTGATGCCGCACGACAAGAAAAGCGGATGGTGGATTATGGTGTTCACTGGTGCCTGGGAGGAATTGAAGCCTTGGATCTTGGCGCAGGCATGGAAGGACGTCTTTCCGGGGATGAGGAACTGCTGGAGGCGTAGTCGCAAAACTGAAGGATTTGATTGAGAAAAGGCCTCGAAAGTATGATTCGAAGAGGGATTGAGCCGAATCACCTGTACTATCGGCCTCGAGAGTATGGATTTCCCGGTGACGACCATACGTTCGAGGCGTTTTCTCAATGTAATCGCACGCGGAAATGGATTTGCGCGATGCAGCATGGGCGAACCGAGCATTCGAGATAGGGTGGGAGTCGTGGTCACAAAACGCGTTAACTCGTCGCTCATGGGCTTAATTTGCGGGCAGGGAAACAGTGCGAAAACAGCCGACCTGGGCTTTTGCTGAGCGGCGAAGAATCGGGCGCTTGAATCCAACGGTAAAAGCAGCTATTTCGGGCGAGTTAACGCGTTTTGTGACCACGCAAAGGCGCCGAAGAATCGGAAACGGCAGTGGGGCTGTGCAATTCCGGGGTCATTTCCTTACAATGGTCTCATGATGCGAAGCAAAGTAGCCATAGTGGGCGCGGGGCTGGCGGGAAGCGAAGCGGCGTTGCAGCTGGCGGCCCGCGGCATAACCGTTGACCTCTTCGAGATGCGCCCGGTACGCCCCACGCCGGTTCATGAGACCGACCGCTGCGCCGAGCTGGTCTGCTCCAATTCACTTAAATCCACCAAGGCCGCCAGCGCTGCGGGCATGCTCAAAGAGGAGCTGCGCGCCCTCGATTCGTTCCTCTTGGCCGAAGCCGAGCGCTGCGCTGTGCCCGCTGGAGGTGCCCTGGCCGTGGATCGCGTGGCCTTCTCCCAGGCCATAACCAAAGCCATCGAGCAAAACCCCCGGATAAACCTCATCCGTCGTGAGGTCTGCGACTTGGCGGAGCTGGAAGGCGCTTACAGTGCGATCATCCTTGCAACGGGGCCGCTGACCAGCGATTCCCTGGCAAACTCCCTTCAGCGCCTTTTGCCTGGCGATCACCTGGCGTTCTACGACGCAGCAGCTCCCATTGTGATGGCCGATTCCCTGGACTATGGCATCCTCTTTCGCCAAAGCCGCTACGAGGGCGGCAACGGTGATGCATCCGGCGAAAGCGGCGACTACCTGAACGCCCCCTTCACCAAGGAGGAATACGAGCGCTTCATCCAGGAGCTCTTGGGTGCCAAACGGGTGATCGCCCACGACTTCGAAACCCGCGAGCTCTTCCAGGCGTGCCAGCCCATAGAGGAGATAGCCCGCAAAGGTGCGGATGCGCCGCGTTTCGGGCCTTTGAAGCCGGTGGGACTCACCGATCCCCGCACGGGGCGCAGGCCCTGGGCGGTTTTGCAGCTGCGGGCCGAAAACGCCGCCGGCAGCGCCTATAACCTGGTGGGATTCCAGACCAACCTCACCTTCCCTGAGCAAAAGCGCGTGTTCTCCCTGATCCCCGGCCTGAAGGATGCGGAATTCGCCCGCTATGGCGTGATGCATCGCAACACGTTTTTGGATGCACCGCGGCTGCTCACTGCATTCTTGCAAGTGAACCCTCAGCTCATAGGAGGATTCTCTACGCCGCTTCTCGTGGCGGGCCAGCTCGGCGGCACCGAAGGCTACTGCGAGGCCATCCGCTCTGGGCTCCATTGCGCGCTGTCGGTGGCGGCCCTCTTGAGCGGCCGGGAGTCGCCCCGCGTACCCCCAGAGACGGTCTTCGGCTCGCTTCTGGCCTATGCCACGGATCCGGCCACGGTTGACTACCAGCCCATGCATGTGAATTTCGGCATATTGCAGCCTTTGGATGAGCCCGTGCGGAAAAAGGGGGAGCGCTACGAGGCCTACCGTCGGCGCGGAAGCGAAGCCCTTGCCAACTACAGGGAGAACCTCATCCAAGCGGGATTGATGGAGCGCAGCTAAGTGGCGCCGCGTCAGAAGAAGACCCGTGCACCGCGTACCAGCCCACCGAAAGGGGAGGGGCTTGCGGCGTCCGGGTGCGCTGCCAGCGCCCAGGGGTCGGCTTTGGAGTCGCTCATAGAAGGCTACTTGGAGCACCTGCGCATAGAGGATGCTGCATCGGATCACACCCTTCGCTCCTACCGGACGGATCTGGAAAGCTTCTCGCGGTGGTGCGCACGTCAGGGAGTGGATGCCCTGAAGGCCGATCACCGCACGTTGCGGGGGTATCTGGGCGAGCTTGACGGGGCGCGCTATGCCCGGGCAACCATCAACCGGCACCTGTCGGCGCTGCGGGGGTTTTACCGCTGGCTTGAATCCAACGGCGTTTTGGAGGCCGATCCCACCGATGCCCTCCAGGGGCCGAAGACCAAACGCCATCTTCCCCATGTGATCAAGCGCGAGGAGATGCGCCGGCTCATGGCGGTCCATGGCCCCGCAGACGAATACGGCCAGCCCCGTGAGCAGAGTGCGTCTGACAAGCGCGACCAGGCCATCTTGGAGTTCCTCTACGCCTGCGGAGCGCGTATATCCGAGGCGGCGGGGCTGAAACTGGGCGACATAGATTTCCGGCAGAAAAGCGTGCGGGTGTTCGGCAAGGGGCGCAAAGAGCGCATCATACCCCTGCATGACCTGTGCATCCGTTCGCTTGTGGCATATCGGGACGAGGCTCGCAGCGAGCTTTTGGACGGGGCGGAAAGCGAGCGGTTCTTCATCGGCAACAGCGGCAAGCCCATGAGTGCCGATTCCATGCGCAACATGTTCAAGTGCACTGTGCGCGCGGCGGGTCTGGATGAATCCACCAGCCCCCATGACATGCGCCACAGCTTCGCCACGGACCTGCTTGATGGGGGAGCCGACCTGCGCAGTGTGCAGGAGATGCTCGGTCATTCCAGCCTTTCCACCACTCAGATATACACGCACCTCTCCCCAGCCCGACTGAAGGCCGCCCACGCGCAAGCTCATCCGCGTGCCTAGAGGCCTTCTGGGCTGGATCGCGGTAACGAATCCTCAACTGCGTGATGTTTTAATAGCGAACATTTGTTTTCATCGCGTTTCCGGCGAAACCTTCCTATATAATGCTCCTGCGAAAGAAATCAGAAGGAGACGTATCAGATTCCATGGGACAGAATTCCATCACGATCAAAGGCGCTAAGCAGCACAATCTGAAGGACATCGATCTCATCATACCTCGCGATGACCTGGTGGTTATCACGGGTCTATCCGGATCGGGGAAGTCAAGCCTGGCTTTCGACACTATCTATGCCGAAGGCCAGCGCCGTTATGTGGAGAGCCTCTCAAGCTATGCTCGGATGTTCTTGGGGCAGATGAGCAAACCGGAGGTGGACAGCATCGATGGTCTGTCGCCGGCGGTTTCCATTGACCAGAAGACCACGAGCAAGAATCCGCGCTCCACCGTGGGCACCACCACGGAGATCTACGATTACCTGCGTTTGCTCTTCGCTCGCGTGGGCATTCCCCATTGCCCCGAGTGCGGTTGCGTGATCCAAAAGCAGACCACCGACCAGGTGACCGACGAGATCCTGCGCTTGGGCGACGGCGAATCCACCCGAGCCATGGTCATGGCCCCCATCGTGTCCGGGCGCAAGGGCGAGTTCACGAAGCTTTTCGCCGACCTGGCCAAGGAAGGCTTCGCCCGGGTGCGCATAGATGGCGAGATAGTGCGGCTGGAAGGCCAGGAGATCACCCTTAACAAGCAGATCAAGCATTTCATAGACGTAGTGGTGGACCGCGTGGTTTTGAAGGAGTCGGCTCGGGGGCGCATCGCCTCGTCTGTGGAGACGGCCACCGCCCTGGCCGATGGACGGGTGCTCGTGCAGGTGCTCCAGGAAGACGGTTCGGTCCCAGAGCAATCCAAGCCCACCTCGTCCGGGGCGACCGGCGGCCTTAAAGAGGGCGAGCACATCTTCTCGCTGGCTTTGGCCTGCCCGGAGCACGGGCACTCCATGGCCGAGTTGGAGCCGCGCGACTTCTCGTTCAATGCCCCTTACGGCGCCTGCCCCGAGTGCCTGGGGCTTGGCAGCCGCGAAGAGGTGGATCCCATGCTGGTGATCCCGGACCCGTCGCTCTCGATGAACGAGGGGGTCATTGCGCCGTTTCGCTCGGGCAACTACTACCCCCAGGTGCTCAATGCCGTGCTTGCCCACGTGGGTGCTTCACCGGACACGCCTTGGGAGAAACTGCCGAAGAAGGCGAAGAATGCCATCATGAACGGCGTTAAAGGCAAGGTGCGCGTGGATTACGTCACCGTGGACGGCCGTGAGACCTATTGGTACATAGAGTGGAAGGGCGTTTTGAACGCCATAGAGGAGAAGCTGCGGGATGCTTCCAGCGACCGGCAGCGCGAGCGCCTGGAAGCCTATTTCTCCACCATTCCCTGCAAGACCTGCGGCGGGCGGCGCCTCAAGCCGGAGATCCTCGCCGTTACGGTGAACGATCGCTCCATCCACGACGTCTGCGAGATGAGCGCTGCGGATTCCCTGGCGTTCTTCGAGGGCCTGAGTTTCTCGGGGGCTCAAGACCAGATCGCCGGTCCCATTGTGAAGGAGATAAAGGAGCGTCTGCGTTTCCTGGTGAACGTGGGCTTGGATTACCTCACCCTTGAGCGGGCGACGGCCACGCTTTCGGGCGGGGAGGCCCAGCGCATCCGCTTGGCCACTCAGATCGGCGCCGGCTTGATGGGGGTGCTCTACATCTTGGACGAGCCATCCATCGGCCTTCACCAACGCGATAACGAACGCCTCATAGAGACTTTGAAGCACCTGCGTGATCTGGGGAACACCGTTATCGTGGTGGAACATGACGAGGACACCATCCGCGCAGCGGACTACGTGGTGGACATGGGGCCCGGAGCCGGAGAGCACGGCGGCCATGTGGTGGCAGCGGGCACTCCGGAGAAGATCGCCAAGACGAAGAAATCCATAACGGGTGATTACCTCAGCGGGCGCCGCTCCATTCCTGTTCCGGCCAAGCGTCGGGACCCCCAGCGTGGGTCCATCAAGCTTTACGGCGCAGCGGAGAACAACCTGAAAGACATCGATGTGGAAGTGGAGCTGGGCACTCTCACCGTGGTCACCGGTGTTTCGGGATCCGGGAAATCGTCTCTGGTCACAGACACCCTGGCACCGCTTCTGGCGAACCGCGTCAATCATGCCCGCCGACGCACGGGGGCGTTTAAGAAGATAAGCGGCTTGGATAAGCTGGACAAGACCATAAACATCGACCAAAGCCCCATCGGCCGCACGCCGCGCTCCAACCCGGCCACCTACATCGGGCTTTGGGATGACATCCGCGCCCTTTTCGCCTCCACTCAGGAATCCAAGGCCCGGGGTTATTCGCCGGGGCGCTTCTCCTTCAATGTGAAGGGCGGTCGCTGCGAGGCCTGTAAAGGCGACGGCCAGATCAAGATAGAGATGCATTTCCTGCCCGACATCTATGTGCCGTGCGAGGTCTGCAACGGTCAGCGCTACAACCGCGAGACGCTTCAGGTCACCTATCGCGGGAAGAACATCGCAGAGATCCTGGACATGACCGTGGATGAGGCTTTGGAGTTCTTCAAGAACATCCCGGGTATCAAGCGCAAGCTGGAGACGCTCCACGATGTGGGCTTGGGCTACATACGCTTAGGTCAGCCCGCCACCACGCTTTCCGGCGGCGAGGCCCAGCGCGTGAAGCTTTCCAGCGAACTGCAGAAGCGCCAGACCGGCAAGACCTTCTACATCTTGGATGAGCCAACCACCGGTTTGCACTTCGAGGACGTACGGCAACTGCTGGATGTGCTTCAGCGGTTGGTGGATGCGGGCAACACCGTGCTGGTGATCGAGCATAACCTGGACGTGATCAAATCCGCCGACCGCATAATAGACCTGGGCCCCGAAGGGGGCAGCCGTGGCGGCACGGTGGTGGCGTCGGGCACCCCTGAAGAGGTGGCTGCCGTGAAGGGGAGCTATACCGGGCAGTTTCTTAAGAAAGCGCTCGCAGCGTCCTAGGCACCATGCAGTAAACTGAGACCATGCAGAAAAGGACTCGGGAAATAGTCGCGCTGGTCTTGCTTGCTGTTTTGGGCATCGCTGCCGTATGCGCCATGGGTTGGTACATCCTTGCCGGTCACGGCTGGAATGTAACGGCATCGAACATAGATGACTCCATCGGTCAGATGGATGGTTACACGGTGTTCTTGGTGGAAGGCACCCGGGAGCGGGAGGCGGTTTCCTCTCAGGATGCCGAAGCATCCGCCCAGGCGGGAAGCTCGGAAGCGGCTCCCATAGCCAGTGAGTCGGCGACCGGGATGGCTGCGGAGCCGCAGGCACTTGAGGCGACTGAGCCGGCCGATATGACCGCGTCATCTAACGCGACTGAAGCGGCAAATGCGACTGAGTCAGCCAGCGTGACTGAGCAGCCCAAGGAGCAGATAAAGGAACCCGCCAAGCAGGCTGAGCAGCTAGAACCCGCCGTCACCGAGGCCGACTTGGAAGCCATCTCCCTCAATTATGAGGAGAAGGGTGCCCAGGTGTTCTGCCTGAAGCTCATGACGCCAGGGCTCTACGAGGGGTTCCAGGTGTTCTCGCGCAAGGGGGAGCGCATCGGCGTTTACACGGTGGATGAACCGGCCAGGCCGGCAGAGGCGCGCCTTTGCGAGAAGCTCCTGCAGCGCCAGAAGGCGGATCTGTGCATCGGCATAACCAATGATCCGGCTTTGAAGCGCGCGGTTCTGCCGCGCACGGCCATCCTCATCGACGACGTGCGCGACCAAGCGCCCACCGATGCGGGTTATTACGGTTCGGTCTATTGCGTGGACACGCCTTACAAAGGGGAGGTCACGGCGATCATAGTCTCGCCGAGCGGGGTGATATCCAGCAAGACCATTCACAGCCTCTAGCGGGGCTTTAGCGAGAAGGGAACGCGCATCCCATGGAGACGCTTGAAGAGAAGATCGCGCGCATAAAGAAGCAGCTCGAAAGCGTGCCCGCCCAGCCGGGGGTCTATCTGTGGAAGGACGCCTCGGGCCAGGTCATTTATGTGGGAAAGGCCAAGCAGTTGCGGGCGCGCATGCGCCAGTATGTGAATTTCCAGGATGACCGGGCGAAGATCCCCCTTTTGGTGGATGCCATAGATTCCTTCGAATACATCGTGGTGGAAAACGAGCATGAATCCCTCGTGCTGGAGCGCAATCTCATAAACCAGCACTCACCGTTTTTCAATGCGGACTTCAAAGACGACAAATCCTACCCGTTCATCGCCCTCACCATGGACGATGCCTTCCCGGCCATCAAGTACACCCGCGAGAAGCACAAGGAGGGGACGCGATATTTCGGTCCCTATACCGACAGCCGCGCGGCCCGCACCATGGTGGATGCTGTGCGCCGCGTCGTCCCCATCTGCTCAAGCACCTGCGCAGAGTGGCGCAGGTTGAGCGCCCAGCTGAAGAAGGGAGATCTAAGCGCCTTCCTCTCCACCCAGGAGAACCTCCGGCCTTGCTTCGATTATCACGTGGGACTGGGCCCCGGGGTTTGTTGCGGGGCGATTGACGAGGAGGCCTATGGCCGCCATGTGGAGCGGGTCGCCCGTTTCCTGGAAGGGCACCGAGATGAATTCCTCAGTGAGATGACCGAGGAGATGCAGCAGGCCGCCGACGAGCTGGATTTCGAGCGTGCGGCCCGCATCAAGGGGCGCATCGATGCCGTGGGCGCCTTGGCCGACAAGCAGCATGCGGTTTCCACCCGCAATCTGAATGCCGACGTCATCGGCATATTCCGCGAGGAGACCATTGCGGGGGTCCACGTGTTCATCATCCGCGAGGGACGCATCATGAACTCCAATGAATTCGTGTTGGATAAGGGCTCCAACGTGCCCGATGACGACCTCATCCGCGCCTTCTTGCTGCGCTACTACAGTGCCACCACCTCCATTCCGCGCGAGGTGGTGTTGGCTACGGCTCCGGAGGATAGCGATGTCATGGCCGCTTGGCTCACCGAGCGGCTGGATGACCCTCACCGGGCCAAGGTGCATTTCACGGTGCCGCAGAAAGGGGAGAAGGCAGAGCTGGTGGCCCTGGCGGAGAAAAACGCCCAGCACACGCTTCTGCGCTACAAGGTGCGTACGAATTACGAGGACAAGCGCATCAACGACGCCTTGCTGCAGCTGGAAAGCGCCTTGGCCTTGGATGCACCTCCCCGGCGCATCGAGTGCTTCGATATCTCCACCATCCATGGCAGCTACACCGTGGCTTCCATGGTGGTCTTCACCAACGGCAAGCCCGACAAGAACCAATATAGGCGCTTCCGCATCAAGACGCCGCTCGATGAAGCAAACGACTTCCTCTCCATGCAAGAGGTGCTGCGACGGCGCTATTCCGACGAGCGCATGGCCGATGAGCGCTTCGGCTCCAAGCCGGATTTGATTATCTTGGACGGCGGAAAGCCCCAGCTCACTGCCGCACTTGAGATGTTCGAGGAGCTGGGCCGCACCGACATAGCCTTGGCTGGCCTGGCCAAGCGCGACGAGGAGCTGTTCGTGCCGTGGCAGGAAAGCGGCCCGGTGGTCCTACCTGGGGGCTCGGCTTCCCTGTACCTGGTGAAGCAGGTACGCGATGAGGCCCATCGCTTCGCCATCACCTTCCATCGCGAGCTGCGGGGCAAGGGCATGACCGCCAGCGTGCTCGATGGCGTGCCGGGCCTGGGACCCGTGCGTAAGAAGGCGCTGCTGAGGCATTTCAAGTCGTTCAAGAACCTTAAGGCCGCCACCGCCGAGCAGATCCGTGAGGTGAAGGGCATCCCGGCGGAGGTGGCCGATGAGGTCCATCTGGTGCTCGCGCAGTATAATGAGAAGGCGAACGAACCACGCGAAACAGCCACTGACCAGGTGGCATCCTTGCCGGATGCCAATGCGCTGGCGGAAGGGACGGAAGGGTGATGCACCATGGCATCTAGCGACACTATGCCCGAGCTCGTCATCTTGAGCGGCATGAGCGGTGCCGGGCGCACCGAGGCCATGCATGTGTTTGAGGATCTGGGCTATTTCTGCATCGATAACCTGCCGCCTTCCATGATACCCCAGGTCATGGCTATGACCGACTTGCCCAGCAGCTTGGATGCGGGGACGCGCAAACGGGTGGCCATCGTGTGCGATGCTCGCGCGCGCGGGTTTTTCGCCTCCATGGCCAATGCCATCGACGACTTGGATCGGTCGAACATCCATTGGGAGATAATCTTTTTGGATGCAGAGGACGACCGGCTGATAGCCCGCTATAAATCCAGTCGCCGCCGGCACCCGCTCTGCTCTGATGGGGCTACCATCTCCCAGGGCATCGAGCGGGAGAGGCTGCTTCTGCGCGACATGCGCAAGCGCGCCGACCTGGTCATCGATACCACGCACTTGCTTCCTGCGGACTTGCGGGCGAAGCTGCGCCATCGCTATACGGAGGGGGAGGAGCGCTTCGGCCTATCGGTGTCCGTCTATTCCTTCGGGTTCAAACACGGCGCGCCCACCGATGCTGATATAGTCATTGACGTGCGGTTTTTGCCAAACCCTTACTACGACCCCGAGATGCGCACCATGACCGGCTTAGACCAGAAGGTCCACGACTACGTGATCTACAACAACGAGACCGAGACCTTCCTCAAGCGCTGGTTCGCGCTGCTCGATTGCATCATGCCGGGTTATGTGGCCGAAGGAAAACAGCAGCTGGCCATCGCCGTGGGCTGCACCGGTGGTCAGCATCGGAGCGTGGCATTGGCCGAGGCCACGGGTGACTACCTGCGGGCCAATGGCTACCGTGTGAGCGTTGCCCACCGCGACCTCGCCTTGGCGGTGCGCCCCGATGGCCAGCTGGTCAATGCCGACCCCTTGGCCGATGCGGAGACGGGGAGCGAGCGATGAGCGATCTTCTGCCCCGGGCTTTCAGTCACGACCCGTCGGCCACGGCGGTCTTCAAGGCGCTACCTCGGAGTCAGGGGCCAAATGACGCCGCCCGCAGCCTGAAAGCCGTGGTCATAGGAGGTGGCACGGGGGCTTCCATGGCCATCCGCACGCTTCTTTCCATGGGGCTTGAGACCTCTGCCGTGGTGGCCATGGCCGACGACGGCGGTTCCACGGGAATCCTGCGCGACCAGGCCGGGGCCACGGCTCCCGGCGACATCCGCAAATGCCTCACAGCCATGGCGCTCGATGCCGACGACCCGCTGGTGAAGGCTTTCAAGGTGCGCTTCGGCTTTGCCGAGAACCACACGTTGGGCAACTTGATGCTTTCGGCCCTGGAGGTCACAAGCGGGGGGTTTCCCCAGGCCATCGCCATATGCGAGGAGCTTTTGAAGGCTCAGGGCCACGTGTACCCTTCAACCCTTGATCGCATCTCCCTGGTGGCGAAGACCTGCGATGGCCGCACCTTGGAGGGCCAGGCCGTGGCCTCCCATTCGCGTACGGCCTTGAGCAAGGTGGCTTTGCGCTCCCCTCACGATATAGTGGCCTACGAACCGGCGCTTCAGGCCATCCGCCAGGCCGACCTGGTGATCTTGGGCCCTGGATCGCTTTTCACCTCCATCATTCCCAACCTGCTGGTGCCCGGCATCGTGGAGGCGCTTGCCCAGTCCAAGGCCGTGAAGGTGTTCGTTTGCGCTGTGGCCGACACCCAAGGGGAGACCCGCGGGCTGCCTGTCCTGGGCCACTACGAGGCCCTGGCCAGCCATGGCATGAAGGGGCTTTTGGATTACATCTTGGTGCAAGGCCCCCAGGCAGCGCCCGTAAGCGAAGCGGCTGCTATGATCCGCTATCTGGAGGCCCAGCCGGAAGACATCGCCGCCATTGAGCAGGCGGGCACCCGGGTGATCGTGCGGGATTTCATAGGGGAGGAATACCCTTCCTGGCATGACCCCGCACGGTTGCGTGATGGGCTTTGGGAGGTGGTGGAGCAGTGTCGTTCAATTCCGATGTAAAAGAGGAATTCGCGCGCGTGCCAGGGAGCTGCTCCCATTGCGAGCGGGCTCTGCTCGCAGCCCTTCTGCGCATCGAGGGCACCCTTTTCATCAGCGGACCGGACCGCTATAGGCTGGAGATCGCCACAGATACCCCATCGGTGGCCCGGCTTGCCTGGCGGCTGCTCCATGAGAACTACGGTTTGCGCACCGAGCTCACCACCCGTCGCTCGGTGCTGCACAAGACTCCCAATTACCTCATTGACGTGCCGGTGCAGGAGGGCTTAAGCGACGCCCTCCACGATATGGGCGTGCTCTCTGAAGAAGGGCTGGAGCTCGGGGTGGCCCCAGAGCTCATCGCCAAGCAGTGCTGTGCTGCCGCCTATCTGCGGGGAGCGTTTTTGGGCAGCGGGTTCGTGTCCGACCCCCGAGGGGATTTCCACTTCGAGATATCCGTGGAAGCCGAGGAGATGGCCCGGGACATCGTGGCCATCCTGGATGACAAGGGGATCCATGCCCGTTATATCCAACGGCGCTCCTCGTACATCGTCTACCTCAAAAGCGGCGAGGCCATCCTGGAGTTCCTCGCCTTCGCCGGAGCCCATCAAAGCGCTCTTGCCATGGAGAACGCCCGGGTGGTGAAAAGCGTGCGCAACGACGTGAACCGCCAGACCAATGCCGAGATAGCCAATCAGAACAAGGCGGCTTCGGCTTCGGTGGATCAGCTCTATGCCATGCGGAAGGTCCTTGAGGCCTACGGGGTGGACCGGCTGCCGCCGGCCTTGCAGGAGGTCATCAGGCTGCGGGTGAAATACCCCGATGCCACCTTGAAGGAACTGGGGGAGCACTCCGACCCGCCCCTTTCCAAATCCGCGGTTTATCACCGCATCCGCCGCATCGAGGCCATGGCCCAGGAGTTGGATTAGCTGCGAGGATCGCGGCCCTCTACCGCTGACCCCTTTGGAGCATCCTTCTATAGGATGGAGGCCTTCGGGGTAGTACAATGTTGGCGCCGAGAATCTTTCGGCAGACAACTTTGCGAAAGGGGAAGCTGCAATGACAACACGGGTTGGCATCAATGGATTCGGTCGTATCGGTCGCCTTGCCTATCGGGCGATGGCTGATGATCCTGAAATCGAGGTCGTAGCCATCAACGATTTGGGCGATATTCCCGTCATGGCCCATCTTCTGAAATACGATTCCATCCATGGTCGCGCCTTCGAGGAGGTCGTGCCCACCGAAGAGACCATCATCGCCGATGGCAAGGAGCTCATCGTCCTTTCCGACCGCGACCCGATTAACCTCCCTTGGGGCGAGTTGGGCGTGGATGTGGTGGTTGAGTCCACGGGATTCTTCACCGATGGCGAGAAGGCCAAGGCGCATCTGGAGGCCGGTGCCAAGAAGGTGCTCATCTCCGCGCCTGGCAA
>CAZKKN010000031.1:0-5105 GCA_964553375.1 uncultured Eggerthellaceae bacterium
CCGCGGCGGCGAGAACATCTATCCGCTGGAGATTGAGAACTTCCTGCTCACCATGCCCGGCGTGTTGGATGCCCAGGTGGTAGGCATCCCCGATGAGAAATACGGCGAGATCGTGGGTGCCTTCATCCGCACGCGCCCTGGCTATGAGGACATGACCGAAGACGACGTGCGTCAGTGGGCCATTCCCCGCATCGCGCGCTATAAGGTGCCCAAGCGCGTCTTCTTCGTGGACGACTTCCCCATGACGCCTTCCATGAAGGTGCAGAAGTTCAAGCTGCGCGAGATGGCCATCGAGCTCTGCGGGCTCTAGGGGCTTTAAGGGCTTTAGGCTGCGGCCTTTGAGCCCGTTTTCCTAGCTAGCCTTTGAGCCTGCTTGCGCGAACACGATGCTGTCCAAGTTGGCATAGGCCTTGCTGCCCTTGACCGCAACCCACTGATTGCCTTGCAGCCGGTATTCCACCGGAACGGTCTCGGTCACCGTGGCCAGGTTGTCCATGTAGTCCATCATCAGCTGGCCGCTGCGCTGGGTAACCTGATCTGCGGTGAGGCTATCGAAGTCCTCTTGAGCGCGCAAGTCGTTCTCCAGGTTGGCGAGCTTGCTGGTCAGATCGCTATAGCTTTTGGAAGTGATGGTCACCTGAGCTGTGGCATTGTTCCCATCCACGGTGATGTCGCCGATGGAGTAGTCGAATCCATCCAGGGCTGAGTTCGCGAAGTCCGTGCTGCTGATGCCTATCTTTTCCAAGCCGGCTTTCTTGCCGTTGGCCTGAATCTGCTCCAAGACCTTTTCGTCCTTGTTCTTGATGCTGTCGAGTTCTTGGGAGATGCCATCGCGGATGACCTGCTCGTTGTTGGGGCCGCCGCAGCCAATTCCGCAAACGAGCAGGGCGCAGGCCATGGCGGCGCAAACGAGCAGCGCCAGGAGCTTCTTCTGCTTCATCGTTGGGTGTCCTCGCCTTCGGCATCGGTTGGAGTCGCTTGCTCAGAGGCGGCCTGGGTGGGCGCAGCCTCCGGTACGGCCGGGGTGGCCGGTGCAGGTGCAGCTGCCGGGATAGGGGCCGTTGTAGCAGGTGCAGGGGTAGATGTCGGAGCAGGCGCTGCCGCCACGGGTGCGGGTGCGGGCGCAGGTGCCGCTGCTACCGGCTGGCCGTAGGTTTGGGGCGCTACCGGTTGAGCCTGGCCATAGGGCTGTGCCTGCTGGCCATAGCCCGGAGCGTTTTGCGTGGAGGGGGCTTGATACCCATAGGCGGTCGGCTGGCTGTAACCTTGGCCATAACCCTGACCATAACCTTGGACACCCGGTTGCGCGCCATAGGCGCTGTACACGGCAGCCGCGTTCTTCCCCTTGCTCGCGTACACCGCCGTAATGATCAAAAGCACGGTGGACACTATGCCTGCGGTGAAGAAAGCGCAGATGGCACCAGCGATGCTCCAACCCATGACCATGCCCAGCTTCTGAGGGTTCGCGTAGTTGCGCAGTCCCATGATTCCGGCTATCAGCGGCACGGCGCTGATCAGGGCCACCACCACGATCACGCCGATGCCCAGGCCCATTATCATATTCGCCAGCGCCAGGGTGTCGCTGCCGGTGATCTCGTATTCATCGAAGTAATATTCGCTACCCGATTGTGCGATGGCGTGATCGAAGGCCTCGGGACCGGCCGTGTTCATCAATCCCATGGTGCCGATTACGAAGAGCAGAGCCACTGCCCAAAGCACGAGCATCAGCGCTGAAAGGATCACATTGGCTATGCTCAGCCCCTTGATGGTCTTCGAGTAATCCGTCTGCATTTGAACCCCCTCAAATATAGGTGTCTGTGAAACGATAGAGGAACATGCAAGATTTTACCGGCTAAGCTGCCAGTTGTCATGGCTGAATCGCCTTCGGAAGGTACCGAAATGGAAACAGTGTGACTCACGGCGCTGGAACGGGGCGGCTATAATCGAAACTGAGAGAAGTTAAGCGAAGCGGGCCATCTCTGCTCGCAAGCGGCAAAATGGGAACCGGAAGCAGGAGCGGAGGCTTGCGATGACGCCTATGACCGAGAAGCGCGATGTCGTTGTGGTGGGAGCAGGGATCGCTGGAGCGTTTGCTGCCCGTGAGCTTGCCAAATACCAGCTGGACGTGCTGGTGCTGGAGGCGGCGAACGACATAGCCATGGGTGCCACCCGGGCCAATTCCGCCATCGTCCATGCCGGCTATGATCCGGCTCCCGGTTCGCTGAAGGCCCGCTACAACGTGCGTGGATCCCAGATGTTTCCCCAGTTGGCCCAGGAACTTTGCATTCCCTATTGGCAAAACGGCTCACTGGTGGTGGCGTATTCGCCCGAAGAGATGGAAACGGTGCGCGAGCTGGTGGCCCGCGGTGCCGAAAACGGCGTGGAGAAGGTGCGCGAGCTCACCCGCGAGGAGCTCCTTGCCTGCGAGCCCAACGTATCTCCCCAGGCGGTCGGTGCCCTTCTAGCCGAGACCGGCGCCATCTGCGATCCCTATCACGCCACATTGGGCGCTCTGGAAAACGCGGTGGAAAACGGTGTTGAGCTGCGATTGGAAACCCGGGTGGAGACCATCTCCGCCACTTCGGAAGGCTACACCCTGGAGTTGGGGGATGGTTCTAAGATCTGCGCGCGAGCCGTCGTGAATGCTGCGGGCATCTTCTCTGACATTTTAAACAACCAGGTGAGCGCCAACAAATTGCAGATTACTCCGCGCCGCGGCGAGTATTGCCTTTACGATACGCAGTTCGGGGATACGTTCCATCACACCATGTTCCAAGCACCCACGGCGGCAGGCAAGGGGGTGCTCATCACTCCTACCATCCATGGGAACATGCTGGTGGGGCCCAATGCCATCGCTCAGGAGAGCCGCACGGATGTATCCACCTGCGCCGAGGGGTTGGCGGGCATCGTGCAGGCGGCCAAGAAGACCTGGCCGGAGCTTTCCACCTGGGGCATCATCACCAACTTCGCCGGCCTGCGTGCCACAGGCGATACGGGGGATTTCGTGATCGGCGAGCCCGATGACGCGCCTGGGTTCTTCAACATCGCTTGCTTCGAATCCCCTGGGCTCACCAGTGCGCCGGCGGTGGCTGAGGATATAGCCGCCCAGGTGGCAAGCCGCCTAAGCGCTCAAAAGCGCGATGACTTCAATCCGCGGCGCACTGCCAAGCCGCTCTTTGTCATGATGAGCGACGAGGAGCGCGAGCGGGCCATTGCCGCCGACCCGACCGAGGGTCATGTGGTGTGCCGTTGCTGCAAGGTGTCCGAGGCTGACATCCTGGCTGCGTTGGCAAGCCCCATCCCGGTGCGCTCCCTGGATACGCTGAAGTGGCGCACGGGTGCCATGATGGGTCGTTGCCACGGCGGTTTCTGCTCGCCGGAGCTTCTTCATATATTTGTGCGGGAGACGGGAATCGACCCGGCCCAGGTGCCGAAGAAAGGTGCTGGCTCCTACATGGTGGCCGAGGCGCGTCCGGATTATCGCGACCTGGTGTGCGGTACGGCGGAGTGCGGCACGGCCTTGGGCGATGTGCGTGCCAGCAGCGACCCCTACGATGTGGTGGTGGTGGGCGGCGGTGCAGCCGGCATTGCCGCAGCCAACGCCGCAGCGGAAGCCGGCGCGGAATCGGTGCTGCTCATCGACCGCGAACGGGCCCTGGGGGGCATCTTGAAGCAGTGCATCCACAGCGGCTTCGGCCTCCATCGCTTCAAGGAGGAGCTCACCGGTCCCGAGTATGCCCGTCGCGAGGCCACGGCGCTGAATCAGAATGTGCAGGTCATGCTGGAATCCAGTGTGCTGCGCATAGACGCCGCTTCTCAATCGGGCGGCTTGCACAGCGTGGTGGTGGTTGACCCGGCCGGTCAGCAGATGGTTCAGGCCCGGGCTGTGGTGCTCTCCACCGGTTCGCGCGAACGCGGGGCTGGCTCGGTGAACATCCCGGGCAGCCGTCCCGCTGGGGTCTACAGCGCCGGAAGCGCTCAGAATTTCGTGAACCTCCAAGGCTGCCTGCCGGGTAAGCGCGTGGTCATCCAGGGTACGGGCGACGTGGGCCTCATCATGGCGCGCCGCCTGGTGCTTCAAGGGGCGGACGTGGTGGCCGTCTATGGCACCAGCGCCTGGCCAGCCGGTCTGCGCCGCAATGTGGTGCAGTGCCTTGAAGACTACGACATCCCCCTTTATCTGGGCAAAACCATCTCCAAGCTGGAAGGCGACGACCGCTTGACCGCAGTGTGGGTCTCCGATGCCGAGCCCGGCACGCGCAAACCCATCCCCGGTACCGAGGAGCGGGTGGAGTGCGACACGTTGCTACTCTCCATCGGGCTGCTCCCCGAAAACGAAGTGGCTGCCACAGCCGGAGTGGATTTGGACCCGGTGACCGGCGGCGCCTTCGTGGACGATACGCTGCAAACCAACGTTTCGGGCATCTTCGCCTGCGGCAACGCCCTTCACGTGCACGACCTGGTGGATTTCGCCAGCGCCGAAGGCGACCAGGCGGGCCTTTCCGCCGCCCGCTATGCCCAGGGTGCTCTGGTGCAGGCGGTGGGCGATGAGCTGCCGCTCACAGCCGGTCAAGGAGTGCGCTACATCATGCCCCATAAGATCTCGCCTGCTACGTTGGCCAACCCCAATGCCAAGCTGGAGCTGCTATTCCGCGTGCGTAAGCCGCTGACGAAGCCCACATTCTACCTGGAGGGCATCGATGCCCAGGGCGAGCGTCACCAGGTGAAACGACGCAAAGCCCGCATAGCGGTTCCCGCCGAGATGGAGCAGATCAAGGTTACCGCGGCAGAGCTGGAGGGGTTTGTGGCCCTGGAATTGCGTGCCGAAGAGGGAGGGCGGCAATGATGAGCGAGACCAAGTCTTTCACCTGCGTAAACTGCCCTTTGGGCTGCGTTATAGATGTGACTCTGGACGAATCCGGCGCCATCTCCTCCATAGAAGGTCAGACCTGCCGCTTGGGGGAGGAGTACGTGCGTCAGGAGGCGGTGGACCCGCGGCGTAATGTGAGCTCGGTGGTGTGGGTTAAGGGTGAGCTTGAGCCGCTTTCGGTGAAGACGGCCGCTCCGGTGCCCAAAGCGAAGATTTCCCAGATCATGGAGGAGAT
>CAZKKN010000031.1:5205-17814 GCA_964553375.1 uncultured Eggerthellaceae bacterium
ATCACCGCCACGCCTACATCAGCGAATACCGCCATCCACATGTTGGCGATACCCAAGGCGGCAAGCACCAGCACGGCGAATTTCACGCCCAAAGCGAAGATGATGTTTTGCCAGACTATGCGCAGCGTCTTGCGTGCGATGGAGATGGCGCGGGCGATCTTGGTCGGCTTGTCGTCCATCAGCACCACATCGGCAGCTTCTATGGCGGCATCGGAGCCCATGGCCCCCATGGCAATGCCCACGTCGGCGCGCATGAGCACCGGCGCATCATTTATGCCATCTCCTACGAAGGCCACCGGGTGCTGTGATTTGCTTGCGGCAGCCGAGTCCATTATGGCCTCCAGCTGCTGCACCTTGTTTTGGGGGAGCAGTTCGGCGTGGAATTCATCCACGCCCAGCTCATGGGCAACGGCGGCAGCCACATCGGGGCGGTCGCCGGTCAGCATGATGGTGCGTGCCACTCCTGCGCTATGCAGGTCGGCCAGGGCTTGGGCGGCATCGGCCTTCACCGTGTCTCCCACCAGAATCGTTCCCAGGTACTTGCCATCGCGCGCCACATGGAGCGCGGTGCCGGCAAGCTGAGCCGTCTCGTATTCCACATTGTGCAGGTACATCAGCTTATCGTTACCAACCAGGGTGATCTGACCATCAATCTGGGCTTTTACACCATGGCCGCTCACTTCATCGGAGAATGCGATGCGGTTGCGGTCGATCTTTCCGCCATAGGCCCGCAGCACCGAAAGCGCAATGGGATGGTTGGAGTTCGCCTCCGCATGGGCGGCAAGCTCCAGAAGCTCCTCGGAGGAGATGCCGGCGTCGGTGCGCACCTCGGTCACTTCGAAGGTTCCCGAGGTCAGGGTGCCCGTCTTGTCGAACACCACTGTGTCCACCTTCGCCAAAGCCTCCAGGTAGTTCGAGCCTTTCACCAGGATACCCTGACGCGAGGCTCCGCCTATGCCGCCGAAAAACGAGAGCGGCACCGAGATGACAAGGGCGCAGGGGCATGACACCACCAAAAACGTGAGACCGCGTAGGATCCAGTCGGACCAACCGCCGACGAACAGCGGCGGCACCAGCGCCAGCACCGCCGCCAGCCCCACCACGATGGGGGTGTAGTAGCGGGCGAAGCGCGTGATGAAGTTCTCGGTTCTCGCCTTTTTGTCGGCGGCGTTCTCCACCATCTCCAAGATGCGGCTCACTGTGGAGTCCTCGTAGGGCTTCAGCACCTTCACCGTGAGGGTGCCGTTCAGATTCACGCAGCCCGAGAGCACTTCGTCGCCCGGTTTGGCGCTGCGCGGGATGGATTCGCCGGTGAGCGCGGCGGTGTCTATGCGCGAGTCGCCGGCCTCCACCAGGCCGTCCAAGGGGATGCGCTCGCCGGGTTTCACGATGATGAGTTCGCCAGGAGATACTTCAAAGGGATCCACTTGCACCAGATCGCCGTTGCGTTCCACGTTGGCGAACTCCGGTGCGATCTCCATGAGCGCGCTGATGGACTTGCGGGATTTCCCCACGGCATAGCTCTGGAATAGCTCCCCCACCTGGTAGAACAGCATAACGGCCGCCCCTTCGGCCATGTGCGGCTCGGTGTTGGGGAAAAGCACCAGGGCAAAGGCGCCGATGGTGGCGATGGCCATGAGGAAGTTCTCGTCCAGGCCGTGTCCGCGGGCGACGTTGCGCACGGCTTTGATGAGCACGTCGTAGCCGGCGATGAAGTACGGAATGAGGAAGAGGACGAGCTCGGCGTAGAGGGCGCCCGGGTTGCCGAACGCGCTCTCAAGTACGCCGGAAAGCTCCAGGCCGAAGGCGATGGCGAACAGTATGAGCGCAATTATGATGCGGTTGCGCCACCGCTTCTGCTTTTGGTTCATGGTGCTTCCGTCCAAAGGTATTGCGGGTCAGTGTTGTCAGTGCTGGTTTTGCTAGGAGGCGGTTAGGAGATCAGGACGCAATCGGGTTCGTATTTTGAGACGATCTTGCGGGCTTGCTCCACCACGCCATCCAGCTGCGTGGGATCCACGTCCAGTATGAGCTTGCTGGTCATGAATGAGATGGAGGCGCTGTTCACGCCGGAGAGCTTGGCGATGTCATTTTCCATCTTCGATGCGCAATTGGCGCAATCCAGGTCTTGGAGTTTGAATGCCTTCCGCATGGTGTTCCTTCTTTCCTTCCGTTTCCCGGTGGTGCTGACCGGCTTCGTCTTACCAGGTTTTGTCTTGCCGGTTTCCTCGTTCGTTCTAGCTTCTTCTGCACTGCCGCTATTCGCAGATATGGGTGAGTCCTTGGGCTAGCATGGTGTACACGTGGTTGTCGGACAGCGAGTAGATCACGTTTTTGCCGTCGCGTTGGAATTTGACCAGGCGGGCCTGCTTGAGCGCCCGCAACTGGTGGGAGACGGCCGTTTGGGACGCGACGATGGTCTGGGCGATGTCGGTCACGCGTTTCGGGCCATCCATCAGGGTGTATAGGATTTTTATGCGCGTGGTGTCTGCGAACACCTTGAACAGGTCAGCCAAGTCGTAAAGCAGCTCCTCGCTGGGCATTGCCTCGGTTTCTCCGTTGGCTTCCGAGATGATGCGTTCTGCCTGCTCAACAGCGGTTTGCCCTTCGTCAGTTACCATGATCCGTTCCGTTTCTTCAGTAGTGAATTCTCAAACATATGAAAATATGTTCATAAGTATAAAGTATTGTTGCGCGATGTCAACCGAAACCCAGGGCAAATTGCGAAAGTATCTCTGAACCGTAATCTTCGCGGTTCAGCGCCCTTTGCTATGATGGAGGGGATTTGCGGGTATCGGTTCGTCGGACGTACGATGGGCTGGATGAGATTGCGGGGTTATCATGTTCTGTCCCACATGCGGTGTGCAGATCAAGGAGAATGCGCGCTTCTGCAACGCTTGCGGCGCGCCGGTTCCGAGTCGCAACCCGGCTTCGGAGGCTTTGGGGCTTTCCAACGCCTCGGATGCAGCCAATGCCAATGCGGACGTTAACGCCAATGCTCCGGCGCAAGGATTCCCCGCCACTTCGCCTTTGCAGCGCCGCGCAGCCACCAAAGCGCCTCGCAAAGGTGGCCCAGGTTTCCCCGTGAACAAGAAAGGCATCGCTGCTGTGATTGCGGTGCTGCTAGCAATCGTTATAGCCGTGGCTTTCATCTACGGCTTCTTCACGTCCTTTGCCTCAACGACGCAATCGCTGGCGAGTTTCGAGCCTTTAGCGGCGGGGATGGGAACCGCGGTTTACATGATCAGCTTCTGGGCGCCCGTTGTCCTGGCGCTCTGCGTTATTGCGGCGGCCATCGCGTCTTTGCGAAAGGCCGAAGCCAAGGTTAAAGGCGTGCTCTTCCCGGCCGTGCTAACGCTTATACTCTGCGCGTTTCTCATAATCTGTTACTTCATCTTCTTGCGCGTGGACACCGGAGAGCTCGCCTGGGCTGTGTCTGTGGTTCTCGGCGATTGCCTTCTGTGGGCAATCGTGGGGGCAGCCTCAAGCCTTCTGACGGTTGTGGCGCTTGTGGCGCTTCACGCTCAGAAGAATCAGCAACAAAACGCTTAAGACCCCAACCGCCGCAAAAGCTGCAACTACAAGATACACGATCGTTATGTTGTTGGTCAGCGTTGCCAGGCCATTCTGCTCTGCTTTATACGTGAGGTCGTATTTTCCATCGCCATCCTCGTCCACTTTCAGCACCGTTGTGTCCGCCACCTCGGCCATAGTGTTTATGCGCGTGCGAGGTGTGATGGGGATGCTGTTGAAGCTGCGCATGTCGCTGTAGCTGCCCGCGTCGTCTACGAATCCGATGGTGTAATCCATGGTACCGTTGCCGGTACCGCGAATCTGCACGTCATAGCTGGGGCCTTCCTTCAAGCGAAGGATTTTCACTGAGTCCTCTTCGGCGGCATCCTCAGAATCCGAAGAAGAGCTGCTGCCACTGTTCTTGCGATTGCCGTTGTTGCCGTTGCCATCTTCGTCATTCTCGGGCTCTTCGAAAGTCAAGGAACCGAATGATGTGCGGGTATGGTCTTCCGGGTCGGCCGATGAAAGCGTCTCGCCGTCGTAGCTCACTTCAACGTCAACCGGGCAGGCGATCCGAATGTAGATATAGCGCATCCCTTCTATTTGATCAGCGATATCACCGAAGAAGAAGCGCAGGTCAGATGCGTTTTCCGCCTCGTAGTGGGAACCCGTTGAAGCCAATTCGTTCAGCAACTGTTGAGCGCGCGCCCGCTCTGAATCGTTGAGCTCGGAAAGGAATCCAAGGGTGTAAATGGTATAGCCGTCATCTTTGAGCTGATCGGCATATTCGATCAGCTCATCCTCGTCCATGCCTGCGGACGGCATGCCATCGCTCATGATCACCATGGCTTTGGTGCTGGAGGTGCCCTTGTCCAGCATCTCCTTCGCCGTGGTTAACCCTTCGCCCATATTCGTGCCACCACTAGCGGATAGTTCATCGGCAGAACGGCTGATGGTTTTCGAAGAGGTGTCGTTGATATCCCTTATCACATTGCCCGAAGAGGCGAATGTCACCATGCCCACTTTTGCGTTGGCGTCGATGGAGGAGGAGTCGAAGCGCTCAACCGCCACCTTCAGCTGCTCAAGGGCCTCGCCTTTCATGCTGCCGGAAGTGTCAAGGACCAGGGCGATATCCCTTGCCTTGCCATCGGAGTTGCCCTGGCCCCCTGCTCCGTACCAGCCGCCTTCTTCCAAAAGGACGATCTCGGTATCCAGGACATCGAACTCCCAGGCGAGGTTCTCTTCATCGTCGGTATTCACTTCCACCGAAACCGGGTCGTCTTCTTCCTCTTCTTTTTCCTCTTTCGAGGCCGAAGCCGAACTGCTGCTCTTCGCCTTCTTTGCGGCCGAGGCCTTCGTAGCCTTGCCTGTGGCGATGCTGTCAATAGCGCCAATCACTTCGAAGGGATTCAGCAGGTCGATAGACTTGAACGTCACATTGACGGGAATGGAGCACTTGTAATCAACGCGCCCTTTGAAGCGTTCATCTCCCAAAACCAGGGGGTTCTCGGCCGCCTCATCCTGTCCTATAGCCACCAGGGAAATCGCCGCCTCATCCCGCAAGCCCACCGTAAGCTCGCCCCCTGCAAGGCCATAGATCATGCATGAGCCAACGATGTCCGTCTCGGCGGATATGTCGGCTTGGATGCGTCCGTTTTTCGGGGTGTATTCAACGTAGGGGGCTTGGGAGCGGTCCTCCAGCACCGGCTCCAGCCCCTTGCCGGAGGTGTATTCGAAGCCGAAGCTGATATCCAGGGAGCCGCCGACCTCGAAATGTTCCAAGACCGCATTGAAATCCAAAGACGCCTCGGGACCGATTTCGCAACAGAGCACTACGGGCACAGGACCGATCATGAACGCTACGGGTCGTTCGAACTTGGGCGTCAGAAGATCTGCGTAAGAGTATTCAAGCTCGTCATCAAAACCGAATTCAGCTCCCGCATTGATGCGCTCTGTGAGTTTGAAGTGGATATATCCGAAGTTGATGTCCAGATCAACGTTCAGCTCATCTCCCGCATAGACTTTCGCATAGTCGTCTTCGTAATCGCAGATGTTCTTCAACATCTCATCGGCGAAAGCCTGGTCCTGAAACGGCCAGATCTTGAAGGTGTTGTTGCTTTTGACCTCAGCTTGGCCCTCAGAGTCCAGCTCGATGGTATAGCTCACGTGGCATTTGTCGATGGCTTCCGTCAGGGCAGCAGGGGTGGTGTTGAGCTTGTAGCCCTCCGAGGTGGGCTCGATGCTATCGATGCGGCGCAAAAGACCATCGGGGGCTCCATCGACCACGCCACTGGCGAGAATCTTGCCCGTCTCAAGGCCGTCTGTGCTGGAGACGGTCACGGATTCTATATCGCTGGAGATGATCCGGTAAGGCGAAGTGCTTTCGTCGTAAATCACCACATCCTTGTTGATGATGACCTGGCTTTGATCCCAGTAACGGTAAGCGTTGATGCCAACGAAGGCGAGCGCTATCAGGGCAATGGCAAGCAGGGCGATCAGCGGCCATCGCAAACCGCGCCGACGTTTCGGGGGGTTGGAATCGCCGTTAGCAGCCTCAGGTGGAATCGCGGCATCTGGGGGAACTGGGGTGGCTGGAGTATTCGGGACCTCCCCGATCGTCGCATCCAGGTTTTCTTCGGTATCCGAGACGTTCGGGGTACCTTGGGCGCTCAGGTTCGCTCCGCACGACGCGCAAAAGCGAGCGTTATCGTTGTTTTCAGTGCCGCAATTGGAACAGATCATAATTGTGACCCCGTATCTCAAGGTTTATAGCTGCTTTGAACAGTATACGTTTCCCGCAAGGGAAACAGCCTAAAGCCAATGAAGCCAACGGGGGCGACCCTTGATTTGGATGCATCGAGCTCATAAAGGAGGGGTTTTTGGGCTCGGATGCGTCAAATCGTTAGAGTCGGTAGGGGGCGATGGTCAAAAATTCCAGTTATTCGCGCTTTTTGGAGGCCAAAGAGGTGCTTCAAAGGGCTGTCTGACATTAAAACCCCAGGTCGTGGATTTTGGTGCAGTGTCCGAAGTCACGAAACAGAGCGAGAAAACGCGAATAACTGGAATTTTTGACCACGCGGGTTTCGTGGATTCGGAAAATACTCAGATTTGGATTTAAAATGTATATGGCTATTTCGCGTCTTCACTTTCCGCAAAAAGCTCGCTAAGAGAACAATCAAGGCCATGGGCGATTTTTGAAAGCACTTCTAAAGAGGGGTTAGCTTGCCCCGTTTCGATATAGCGTAAAGTCAAGCGATTGATGCCAATCATCATAGCGAATTTCTGCTTTGGGATTCCCAGGGCGTTTCTACGTCTGGCTATTACGCAGCCAAGCCTTTTCTTCAAAGAATCGTCCATAAAAGAAGCTTATTGCCCTGGACGGCCCATAATGGTTATTATAATAACCATTATGGCAATTATAATAATCGGAGGTCCCCATGCGTTGCTCAAAGTGCGGAACCGAGTTATCCCAAGATGTGTCCATCTGTCCTGCTTGTAATGAACCGATAAAAAAAGACGATAAAGTCACTGAAGACGAGCGGAATATAGCTAAAGATGCAATTGAATTGACAGAGAATGACAGCCCAAATACAGCAGAAGGACAAAGCGCAAGCGCCAATGTTGATGTTGAAGTTGACGCTACGTCCAGCTGTCCTGATGAACTAGAAGAACAAATAACTAAAGATAGCGACAATAGCGGAAACGTTTCCGAAGGTGATGCAGAAACTAAAGAAGATGCTCATGTGCAAAGTGATTCTGATATCCCAAGCGATTCAGATGACTCGCCGCAGTTCAAGCGTGCAAAGCCACAAGTCGATATAACCGAAAAGGCCAAAGGCGTCTGGAGCCGTATACCGAAGAAATTGCTTGCGATCATTGCCGGTGCCATTGTCGTAGCCTGTGTGGCTGTAGGCGTTTTTTCGGCAATGGCATCACGTCCATTGGAAATGAATGATGCTCTTGAAATAGATGACGTTATTTTCGATTATCCAGCTGGGTGGAAAGAAGGCGAAGCAAAAGAGGGTGATATAGCAACGCTCTTTTCACCTGATGGTAAGGGAGAAATTGGGCTTAATTGTGATATGTGCAGAGGCCGAACCGCACAAGAAATTGCGGAGTCTTGGGAGAAGGACGGATATACCCTCTCCCAAGGTACGACTGGTACTTTACAAGCGAGCGATCATCCAACTTATATAGCTGAATTAACTAGAACTTCAGATAAAGCATCGGGATATATTTTTGTGACAACGCTTGGGCATAGATTTGTCCGCTGCTCGACCCTTGCGCTTCCCGGTGCTCCTGCGAGCTATAAACCAACATTCAAACTGATGGTTGAGAATGCTCGGATGGCAGACGTTTCAGAAGAATACACTGTCACCTTTATGGATGGTGATGTCGAACTGCACAAGGAAGTTGTAATCGATAGCGGTGGTGGAGCTATGTGCATACCTCCCAAAAACCCCACTAAGCCTGGCTATCTTTTTACCAAGTGGGAGCTTGTAGATGAAACAGCGAATGTTGATATATATAAGGAACCATCAGGCGACTATGCGATTGGCGGCATCAAGGAAGATCTTGTTTTCCAGGCACAGTGGGAAAAGGCGTGGACGGTAACATTCACAGATGGTCAGGGAGGAATTCTCAAAACTGAAACCGTCGCAAATGGCAAGGATGCAACTGCGCCGAATACGCCCACGCGAAATGGTTTCACGTTTAAGGGGTGGAATCAGAAGTTCTCGAATGTTACTGGCGATTTGACCATTGATGCCCAATGGAGCAAAAAACCAACCGTGAGCGAAAAGAACGCCCTTGCAAGCGCGCAGAGTTATTTAAAACACATGGCTTTCTCTTATACCGGATTAATTGAGCAATTGGAATTTGAGAAATACTCTCATGCGGACGCTGTTTATGCTGCTGACAACTGCGGAGCTAACTGGTATGAGCAGGCTGCAAAGTCGGCAAAAAGCTATATGAAGTACATGTCGTTCTCCCGAGCCGGTTTGATAGATCAATTGGAATTCGAGGGCTTCACTTATGATCAAGCAGTTTATGGCGCGGATGCCGTAGGGCTCTGATTATCACGCGAACCAATTGTAGGAGGCATCCACAATGCGAAGATTTGTAACAGCTTTTTTATTGGCAGTTATGATGTTGGGCCTTATAGCATGCGGAAAGCCAAGTAACATGAGCCTGGAAACCTTTGATCTTGGGAAAGAAGCCGTTGAGGTCGGCGAGAAATATCTTGCTGGGACTATGTCGAGTTCAAGTGCGGAGAAGCGTCTTGAAATAATCTATGACGACTTGGAGCTAAAGGAGTACAAAGACGTTGGCAGCGGAGATTCTTCGGTTCGAGTGTCTGTCAGCGGCATGAAGCTATATCTTATGCTGAACAATGATGATGAATTTGAGAATAGTTTAAATAACTTGAAAAGCAAGTTGTAAGAATCGGGGAAAGACTATGGCAACAATTTGCTGTGTTTGCGAGAACAAAATCGGTCCTCTTGCTTCGGGCAATACTTGGATACAAGGTCGTGATGATCTCATAATCTGTCAGGATTGCACTGAAAAATACCAATTAGCTCAAAAGCGCGATATTGACCCGAATAATCGTATTATTCTGAAAATGCAGCGAGATGCCATTGGCTTTTTCGGGACAAGGTTGGAAGCAGACACAATTGATGAAGCTGTAAAAACAGAACTGCGTAAACTCCCTTGTATGGATGACATGCTAGAAAAGCTAGCTGAAGCCAATCGCCTTCAAGAGGAACGTGAGGCGCGTATTCAAAATGCAAAAGAGGGTTATCTTATGACGACAACCCAAAACCTTGAGGGCTATCGAATAACTGAGTATAAGAAGATCGTATTTGCCGATGCAGTAGTTGGAACGGGAATATTCGCTGATACAGCAGCCTCGCTTTCGGATTTAACAGGTACAAATTCCAATGTTCTTGCAGATAAGATGGCAAAAATCAAAACTCAGGTTTTGCAGGCTTTAGCGGTTGCATCGGCTGAAGCAGGTGGTGATGCAGTAGTAGGCGTCACGCTTTTCCCGTTTGTTGCTAGCGGTAATATGCTGTCAATCTCCGCATCTGGTACAGCGGTCACTGTTGAAAAGTGCAGATAGCCCTTTGGGCGTAACTCTGTAACAATCTCAGATATCAAAGATGCCTCTTTGTCGTCCTCTTCTGCCCTGCCCCTCCAAATAAACGAATGGATTACTGGCGGCTAACGGGTCGGGAAGACCTGCGCCGCCTCGCCATTTTAAGCTTCCGATGCGGGTAATCTTTAGCCACACCCTGAGCAACCGGCTCGGCTTGGGTAGGTTTCCTTGGATAGGTTTTGGGAACTGTGCGAGTTGGACAGGCTTTGGAACCACGCAAGTTGGGCAGGTGTTAAGCGGGTCTTGGAAACCGCGCAAGAGGTGTATGGCTACCGGAATCGAGGAGGGAGTCACCATGACTGTCGAGATGGATGAAGCGAAACTTCATGCTGAAGAAGCAAAAAAGGATGTAGATCACACTGCCAAGGAAGTCAAAAAGGACGCTGCAAAAGCAACCGATGCAGCCAAGGAAGGTTTAGGCAACGCCGCCGATGCCGCGAAGAAGGGGATCGGCGATGCAGCCGCCGCAGCCAAGAAGGTAGCAGGTGAGGCTAAAGACAAGGTGGCCAAGGCCCTTGACACCGATGGTGATGGCAGGGTTGAGGCCAGCGATATAGCTGATGCTGCCAAGAAGGGCTTCGGCGATCTAAAAGAGGGCTTGCGCGATGTGGTGCACACGGCCGCAGAGAAAGTGGAGAAGGCTACCGACAAGAAGTAGCGCCGCTCGGAGGCATCGCTCAAGCTCACCGATCAGGAAAGGCCAGGCATGTCCTGGCCTTTCCTGATGTTCTGCTTGATGTTTCGCGGATTCGCATTCATCCGAAACTCCTAGCTGCATTCAAGCTGCCATGACCGGCGCTGGTGCCCCGCCGCAGCCAAGCATCATAGCCAGCGTTTGCGGCGGAAATGAACCACTAAGGCCACCACGACCACCAAGATCAGGACAGACAGCACGATCCACATGTAAGGCCAATTCAGCCCGGGCAGCGCGATATTCATACCAAACCATCCGGTTAACAGGGCAAGAGGCGAGATGATCACCGTTACGATGGTTAGCGTTTGCATGGTGGCGTTCTGAGCGAGGTCGATGCGCGTCTGGTGCAGCTCGTGCAACTGCAAGCTGTAGTTCTCCAGGGTCTCCCCGCGGCTGGCAAGCCGACTCGCGAAGTCGGACACATTGGAGAACGATTTGATCTCCTCCTTGGACAAGCGCTGATTCTCGTTGTCGGCGATAAGCGCCGCCATGGTGCCGGTCTGCTCATAATAAGACGTCAGCTTGATGGATTGGCGCCGGTATCGCATGATGGTCATGGTGTCCACATTTATGTGGCGCTCCAGAATGTCCTCCTCCAGCGCTTCCATGTCCATCTGGATCTGCGCCATGTAGTCCACTTCGCCGATAAGCAGCTGTTTCATGAACACATACAGGCAGTGGCTCGTGCTGATTCCGCCTATCACGCCTATATCCTCGATCTCTTTCAGCGTATCGGCTGCAACACCGGTATCGTCGGCGAAGATGAGGAAATGGTCGTTGGCGTAGAACGCGAACGTGTTCAAAGTGCCCAGCAGGTTGGATTTATCGGGGATGGAAAACGACCCGAACATGTGGTCGGCGTAAACGTCCACGTAGTTGCTGTCGGATTGGACCAGGCTATGGAGGAAATCGTTCGACACCTCGCTCAGAAGGTCAAGCTCGTCGAATTGCTCGGGCGAGATCACCTCCACCACGGCATTCTGGCAGGAAAGCACCTTCTCCTTGGAAACGCTCACCAGTTGTGCGCGGCAGGATTTCTTCCGCTTGGATTCCGGCGAGTCGCAGCATTCGATAGGATCGACTTCGTAATAAACAGCCATGGCCTCTCCCTTCCCCAACTGCACCCAACTGCGCTATCCGCAGAGCAGATTGCCCTCGGGCACCACGGGCTTCTCCGGTTTTGCCTCGCAGACCCTGTGCTCGCTCAAATGCCTGGTCAGAATTGTAATATCGTTGCAAAAAACGAGCTCATCGAAGTCTTGCGGGTCTAGGAAATGATTCTCCACCATGGCAGCGACCAATGTCCTCAGGCCCTCGAAGAAACCGTTCAGGTTCAGGAAATAGCACGGCCCCAGGCATAGGCGCAGGCGTTGGCGCGACATGATCTCCGATATCTCCTCCAGTGTGCCCACGCCGCCCGGCAAAGCTACGAAGACGTCCGCCAGCTCGATCATCTTGGCTTTGCGCTCCTCCATGGTGTCCACCACGATGAGCTCGGTAAGGTCGTGCTGGGCCACGCCGGCCTCGATGAAGAATCCTGGCTCCACGCCGAAGACCTCGCCGCCGGCTTCCAAGGTCGCCCGGGACACGGCGCCCATAAGCCCAATGGAGCTGCCTCCATAGACAAGGGCGTTGCCTGTTTCCCCGATCCATTTCCCCAGTTGGGAAGCGGCTTCGATGAAAGCGGGATTGGCACCGGGGTTCGACCCGCAATAGACGGCGATGTTCATCAGGCGAGCTTCTTGCCAGCTTCGGGGCCCGCAGCCATCTGGTAGACGGATTCCACCACGATGAAGCAGCCGCCCTTCGCCTTGATGGGCAGCCCCATGGCGGCGAATCTCTGGTCCACAACATCCTTCTGAGCGGCGAACTCCTCGCCTTCGTTCACGTAGCGCGCCGTGCCGTGGATCTGATAGGCGTCGTGGCCCGTCCAAAAGGCCACTGCCACCTTGGGATTTGCCTTAAGGTTCGCCAACGTCTTGTTGAAGAATTGGTCGGAGATGTAAACGGTCTCGTCATCGATGACCGCCTTCATCCCAATGGCGCATCCGTTGGGTTCGCCTGCGGCGGAAACCGTGCAAAGCACCATGTTGGCGGCTGATTCGAACAGGTCTTTTACTTCTTGCGGCATAGTGGCCATGATGAGTCCTTTCGTTGAGTGACGCCATCGATTATAGGCCATCTATCCAGGGCCGCGATTCAACGTGCGCGTCTGTTGCCCGGCTGTTGTGCCGGTTTCGCC
>CAZKKN010000031.1:17914-20309 GCA_964553375.1 uncultured Eggerthellaceae bacterium
CCCTGACTTAGGCAGCGGTGACCTCGGCTGCGCGGTTGCCGCCCGCCTCGGAAGTCTGAGTGCGCATCTTGCCCGCCAATGCCGCTATAGCGAAAAGCGCCAGGATGAAAAGCACCAGAACCCCCAGGCACCGGAATATCTCGTCAGCCGCAGATCCGGGGGCCATATGGGCCGCCAGCTGGCATGCATGGGAATACCAGTAGCTTGGGAACCAATGGGCAAGTTGGACCACCTGGGGCGACATGAGATCCAGCGAGATCCACGCCCCGCCCAAAAACGACGTCACCATGCCCACTATATTGCCCACAGCGTTGCATATCATGGTGCTAGCTCCCAGGGCGCCAAGCAGGAACCCGAATGCACAGGCTACCAGGCAGAATAGCAATACGCTCAGGGCGCAAAAGACGATGCCTTCGAAAGCGATCTGAGCCACCGCATCGGGGAAGGCGCCAAGTCCCAAACCGAACGTCCACGCCCAAGCGAAAAGCGTCACAGCAAGGCAGGCCAACATGAGCTGTCCGTTGTAGGAGGCATACGTAATCGAGGAAGCCAGGTTGCGGCGTCGCACGTCAGCCCGGCCCATGGTGGAGGTCAGAAGCCCCGCGCAAACCACGATGCCGGCGAAAAGGGTATAGGTGCTCCATTGCAGGTAGAACACGAATCGGTCGGCCTCGCTCACCTTGGTGGCCAGATCAAGGATGGACGCTTGGGCCTCCTGAGCGGCGAACTCCTGGGCTTCACGTGCGGCTTCGTCCAGAGATAAGGTGGGGTCGGCAGCGGAAAGCGTCTGCACCAAGCCCAGGTAGCCGTTCACTATCTCATCAACGAAGGCGCCTTCCAAAGAGTAGTAGCTGAACACCGTCTCCATCTGCGGCAACTCGCCTCCGCTGCGCATGGCGCGGGCGAATTCCTCACCGAATCCCGGAGGGATGATGAGCAGGTAGTCGGTCTGACCTTTGGCCACCGCGTCCTGGATTGCCAGCTTCTCATCGGGTACGGATACAGCCTCCCCTTGGGTCGCCAACACCTCGGTCACAGCCTGGGAGAGCTCGCTTCCGTCGCGGTCTATGACGGCGAAGTCATACTCCGGCCGTTGGAAGTCAGAGGTGCTGTCGCCGAAGTCGAAGCTTATGGCCATGAAAAGCCCCATGAAGCTCAGGCCCACGATATAAACGAGGGGGAAAACCAGGTTTCCTCTGATGATGCGCAGGGCGCACTTAAAGACTTGCATAGCGGTGCCTCCGAAGCGACTGGGCGGATAGGCAGAACAACACCAGGGCCATCAGCAGCAATATGCCCAGATGCCCTGCGAGCGGAAGGTACGTGTCGTAGTACATGATGCTGTAGAAGGCTTGTGCGATTTGGGAAGCCGGGTTCACCAGGTCCACCACCGGCGCGTTTCGGGAGATTATATCCGCAAGCTCCATGGTGGGCTGTCCGTACAGGCCGGCGAAGAGGGAGGAGAAGCACACCACGCCGGTCAGAATGCCGCTTTTGGCAGATTCCGGAAGCCGGGGGATGGCCGAGATGGCGCTGCCCAGCGCGGTGGCGGTGAGCGCTGAAACCCCCAGAGCTGCCACGCAGGCTAGATCGCGCCCGCCGAAATCTATCCCTGCTACGATTCGCATATAGAAGTAGGTGATCACCAGGCAAACGAAAGTGACACACCAGCTCGCTGCCAGGGTGGCGGCTACCGTGCGGCCGTGAGAGGTGGCCCCCACGGAGCGGCGCGCGCCCAAAGCGGAAGTGTTCGGCTTCAGCCGCTGGCAGGCGATGAGCCCCAAGGTGCCGCCGAACAACGCCGCCATACCCAGCAGGGCGAAGTAGAATCGCACGGTCTCCTTGGGTTGGTTCTCGGTCACTTCCACCTGCACCGTGGTTTGTATAGGCTGGAACAGCCCCTCCAGGAATTCCGGATCGGCCAAGACCGCGGGGTTCTCCTTCACGATGTCCAAGAAAAGTGCCTGGTTGGCCGTATAGCGGTCCATCACCATTACGACCAGGGAGGACTTCAGGCCCTCGTTGCCCGATGAGGAAACCGAACCCACCACATGCACGTCTGGCTTTCCGTCGATGAGCTCCACGTAGCCGACGATCGGGTCATCGCTTCCCTGGCTTTCAGTCACCTTATCCAAGGCTTCCTCGGCGCTTTCTGCATAGCTGACGGAGAGCAGCCCGTCTTCGCCGTCCAGCGCTTCGATGAACGCTATGAACGGCGCGGCTTCCGCCGAATCCTCCGGCTCCACGACCACCAGAGGCACCGTTTCCATCTGGGCCATGTCCTCGAGGGGAGAGAACATCATGACGAACACCGTGGATAGTATGAGGGGAAAACCCAAAGCCCAAATGAGCAACCCCGGCATGCGAAGAAGCTCAAGCAGCGTGTATTTGAATG
>CAZKKN010000032.1:0-16694 GCA_964553375.1 uncultured Eggerthellaceae bacterium
CGGGGATGATGGCATGAAGCATGCTTCATGCCATCATCCCCGTCCCCTGACATAACCTCTCGTCATCCCCGTCCCCTGACATAATCTGCGTCCCCTGGCATATGCCGTCATCCCCGTCCCCTGACATAATCTGAGGTACCATGTGGCAACGCAATGATGCAAGAAGGAGGACCTGCTGGAACAGCCGAAACGCAAGAAGATGCGCCTGGACGACGCGCTGGTGGCGCGCGGGTTTTGTGCGGATCGCGATGAGGCGCTGCGCAAGGTGCTCGCCCATGAGGTGAAGGTGGATGACGTATTCGCCTCTAGCGCCGCTGCGAAAATTCCCGCCGATGCCTCGCTGTGGGTAAAAGGGGAGAGCCTTTATGTGTCCCGTGGCGGCGTGAAGCTGCGGGGGGCGTTGGATGCGTTCGCGCTGGATGTGAGCGGACTGCGTTGCCTGGATGCGGGGTGTTCCACCGGCGGCTTCACCGATTGCTTGCTTCAGGCGGGTGCGGCCAGTGTGACCTGCGTGGATGTGGGTTATGGCGACTTGGCTTGGAAGCTGCGCTGCGACCCACGCGTAACGGTGTTCGAGCGCACTAACATCCGCACTGCGGAGCCTGCTGCGTTGGGAGCGCCTTTCGATGTCATAGTGGCGGACTTGAGTTTCATCGGGTTGGCGCAGCTCGCTTCTGTTTTTGCGGCGCTCTGCGACACAGGTAGCCTGTTCGTTGGGTTGGTGAAGCCGCAGTTCGAGTCGCTGGCGGGCGAGACCGATGCGCGCGGCCTGGTGGCGGACGAAGCGGTGCGCGCACGCACGGTGGCCGAGGTCAGTGACGCGCTAACCGCAGCCGGGTTCGCTGTGCGCGGTGTGGTGGAGTCGCCTATTCATGGCCGCAAGTCCGGCAACGTGGAATACCTGGTTTACGCCGATTTCTCCTAGGGTGCGGATTTCCGCATCGCACCGGATGAAGGTGTGCTGGCGGCTGTTTCCCCACCTAAACCTGGTAGTATGAGGGAACTTGAATGAACTGCGGCTGCAGTGCGCCGGCCGCTTCGCCATCCGGCTGCAAGGAGGATATATGCAGATCACGCCCGCTGAAGTTGCCGAGACCATCGCCATGGTGGCCGAGCAGCACCTGGACATTCGCACCATCACGCTGGGGATAAACCTGCGCGGCTGCACCGATGCCGATGTGAGCACCGTGGCGCTGAAGGTTTACGACCGCATGACCCACGCCGCCGCGCAGCTGGTGCCTACAGCCGAGCAGCTGGAGCGCGAATTCGGGATCCCCATCGTGAACAAGCGCATCTCGGTGACGCCGATCGCGGAGGTTTGCGCGGCGGTGACCCAAAACGACCTTTCGCCCATCGCCCAGGCCATGGACCGCGCGGCCAAGGAAGTGGGCGTGGATTTCGTTGGTGGGTTCTCCGCGCTGGTGCACAAGGGGGCCTCGAAGGCGGACGTGAAGCTGATGGAGTCCATCCCCGAGGCGCTGGCCGGGACGGATTTCGTGTGCGCGTCGGTGAACGTGGGCAGCACGCGAGCGGGAATCAACATGGATGCGGCTTTTCGCATGGCCGGCGTGATCAAGCGCGCTGCGGAGCTGACAGCCGACCGGCAGTGCATCGGCGCTGGCAAGCTGGTGGTGTTTTGCAACGCCGTGGAGGACAACCCCTTCATGGCCGGGGCGTTCCATGGAAGCGGCGAGGCCGACGAAGTGGTGAACGTGGGCGTGAGCGGCCCCGGCGTGGTGCGCGCAGTGCTGGCGAACATGCCGAAGGATGCAGATATTGAAGCGGTGGCCGAAGCGATCAAGGCCACGGCGTTCAAGATCACACGCGCCGGCGAGCTGATGTCGCGCGAGGCGTCGCGGCGGCTGGGGGTGGCCAAGGGCATTTTGGACTTGTCGCTGGCACCGACTCCGGCCGAGGGCGATTCCGTGGCGGAGATCCTGGAAGCGATCGGCGTTGGCATGTGCGGCGGCCCTGGCACCACGGCGGCTTTGGCTATGCTGAACGACGCTGTGAAGAAGGGCGGCGTGATGGCGTCGTCGTCGGTTGGCGGGCTGAGCGGGGCGTTCATCCCCGTGTCCGAGGACGCTGGCATGATTCGTGCCGTTGAGGCCGGGGCGCTTTCCATCGCGAAGCTGGAGGCCATGACCTCGGTTTGCTCCGTGGGGTTGGATATGATCGCCATTCCCGGTGACACATCCCAGGAAGCGATTTTCGGGATTATCGCAGATGAATGCGCTATTGGGATGATCAACAACAAGACCACGGCTGTGCGTCTGATTCCCGCCATTGGGAAGAAGGTGGGCGACGTGCTGGAGTGGGGTGGCTTGCTGGGTTACGCGCCGGTGATGCCCGTGGACGACCATGCTGGCACCGTGTTCGCCCATCGCGGCGGCCGCATGCCCGCGCCGTTGAACTCGCTGAAGAACTAACGAGGTGCGCGAGGTCGGTTTGCTTAGCGGCATCGCCACGCGTTTTCAACGTCCTGCTTGCGAGAGGCCAGCACACAACTTATGATTTCGTGTCATTTTTTCGCGGAAATGGCACAAAATGCGAGGTTGTGTGCTCTTCGGGGCCTCGACTCCTTTGTGCGGATCAGTGTTTCCCCAGGTCGCGATTTTTCGAGTTCACACACAAAGGCCTTTAGGAGCACACGACTTATGATTTCGTGTCATTTCTGGCAAATAATGACACGAAATGGCAGCTCGTGTGCTCCGCTCCCAAGACGAGCGCGGCCAGTGTCCATTGCGGCGAAGCGTCACGATGTGGACCTGATCCTCACCCGCAACCTGCGCGATTTCAAGGGAAGTCCTGTTGCGGTTATGGATCCCCGGCAGTTCTGCGAAACCTATCGCCCCGATGGCTACGTGTACGATCTGGTGGAGCTGTAGTTCAGAGCTGCTGAGAAGGCGGCAAGGTTGCTTGGCCACTTTGGCAAAATATGGCAAGGTTGCTTGGCCATATTGCAGAAATAAAGGAAGGCGGGCCCCTTGAGGCCCCGCTTCGCAGTGCTCGCAAAACCCGCTTATACCTACTAGAATGAACCCATGACTAGTGAAGCCGTGCGAAAAGCGATGCAGGGAAACAAGCGCTCCGACACGAAGCCGGAACTGCTGGTTCGCAAGCGCTTACGCGATGCGGGGCTGGGCGGATATCGGCTTCAATGGAAAGTGCCAGGGCGCCCGGATGTTGCTTGGCCAGGGAAGAAAGTGGCGCTGTTCATCAATGGCTGCTTTTGGCATCGATGCCCGAAATGCAATCTTCCGCTGCCGAAGAGCAACGTTCAATACTGGGTAGTCAAATTCGAAACGAATGTTGAGAGGGACAAGCGGAAGATCCGGGAGCTTGAAGATGCAGGCTGGAAGGTTCATACCGTTTGGGAGTGTGAGTTGAAGAAGGGCGCTATCGATCACACCTTCGCAGAACTACTTCCAATACTGGCGGATGAGCTGGGAAAAGAGTTGAAGCATGAATGAGATGCAAATCAAATACGAATCCGTGAACTTCTCGGATCCTGAGGAAATCGAGGATTATGCAAAGCACCTTGAGGGGATGTCCTTCCAGGAAGTCGTTGATTTGGGGATTTGTCCCGAAAACGGCAAAGGGCATGATTATGACCGAAAGGAGTTCAAGGGAGGATTAGGCAATCTCCTGGAGGAATGCTTCTTCGGTTATGCTGCAAACAGCACTCAGGGTCCGGACTTTGAAGAAGCGGGTGTGGAGCTTAAATCCACGCCGTTCGACATCACGAAGAAAGGAACTGCATCTGCTGGCGAGCGTCTTGTTCTCACCATGGTTCCGCTTGAGGGACCGGTTGAGGATGATTTCTACAAGTCCCATGTTTGGGAGAAGTGCCATCTCATCCTTCTGATTTACTACGAACGAAATAAGTCGATTCCGCACCTGGAGCAGCGGATCCGGTACGTCAAGCTGTTCACGCCTTCAGAAGAGGATTTGAAGATTATTCGCGATGATTACGAGAAGATCATCGGAATCATCAAAGAAGGCAGGGCGGAAGATCTGTCCGAAGGTCTGACCTCCTATCTTGGAGCTTGCACCAAAGGGGCAACAGCGGCTTCGTCGTTAGTTAAGCAGTTCTATCCTCCGCACGCTCCCGCCAAAAAGCGGGCATTCGCGCTCAAGCGTCAATACATGGATTATGTGTTGCACAACTACCTCATGGGCTCACACTCAGATGAATCCATTGTTAAGGATCCGCGCGTATTAGCGGACCAAACGTTCGAGGAATATGTCATTTCCCTGATAAACGAGCATATCGGAATGACGGACCGCGAGCTATGCGCAATGCTCGGGCTGGAATATAAGGGCAACAAAGCTCAGTGGAATCAGATAACTTACGCTTTGCTGGGTGTTCGCAGTGGTCATGCCGAAGAATTCCAGAAGGCAAACGTGTCCGTTCGCACCGTTCGCATTGAACCACAGGGCAATGTGAGGGAGTCGCTTTCGTTGAATACATTCGACTTCATTGGATTGCTTGAAGAAGATTGGGAGACGGCGCCGCTTCACGAGTACTTCGAGGAAACGCGCTTTCTCTTCGTGGCGTTTCAAAAAGAGGTCGATAACGGAGGCCGAGAGGTGATTCGCCTGGCCGGAGCGCGATTCTGGTCGATGCCGCAGCGGGATATAGAGGGGCCACTTAAGAAGTGCTGGGAGGAAACGCGGCGCGTCATTCGCGACGGCGTGGAATTGGTTCCCGTGATTAGGGATGGGGAAATAGCGGAAGTCAAGAACAATCTTCCAAAGGCGAGCGCGAACCCGGTTGCCCATGTGCGCCCCCACACGGGGAAATCGGCCTATGTGCTTGGGGATGGCACAGTGATCAACAATCCGGAGCGCGATGCGGCACCGCTGCCCGATGGGCGCATGATGACCCGGCAGAGCTTCTGGTTAAATAGTGAGTACATCCATAAGATCGTGGAGTTCTGATTCGTGGGGTCCTGACTTATGGAGATCGAATGAAGATCGAATAGAGATCGACGGATCCTGTGTTGCGCCGGTCCGTTTCGTGGGATCATTCGTAGTGAAGAATGATCAATTGGAAGCATCGGAGCGCCCTTGCCTACACCAAAGAAGATAACCATTGCAGAGCTGTTCGCTGGCGTGGGCGGTTTTCGGCTTGGGCTTGAGGGGTATGATAACGACAAGCACCCCGAGTTCAATCGTCCGGCCGCCGGCCCTTTCAAGACCGTGTGGGCGAACCAGTGGGAGCCTCCGGGAACGGACGCGCGGCAGTTCGCCTACCGCTGCTACTGCGAGCGATTCGGTTTCGAGGGTGTGGAAAACACCGACATCCATGAGGTGCTGGATGAATACGAAGCCGGCGAGTATGAGATCCCGGATTTTCGCATGCTGGTGGGCGGCTTCCCCTGCCAGGACTATTCCGTGGCCAAGCCCCTGCCGAAAGCCGGTGGAATTGAGGGCAAGAAGGGCATCCTTTGGTGGGACATCTACCGTTTGCTTCAGCTGAAAGAGCCGGAGTATCTGCTGCTCGAGAACGTCGACCGCTTGCTGAAAAGCCCCGCTAACCAGCGCGGTCGCGATTTCGCCATCATGCTGAGCTGCTTATATAAGCTGGGTTATTCCGTGGAGTGGCGCGTGATCAATGCCGCCGATTATGGCATGCCGCAGAAGCGGCGGCGCGTGTACATCTTCGGGGAAAAGGATGCGCCGAAATGGGATTTGCGGGGCCGCCTCACTGATGACGGTGTGATGGCGAAGGCGTTTCCCGTAGCGGAGCAGATTGAGAGGGAAAGCAAGCTCAAGGTGAGCAAAACGCCGCATCTGGTCAGCAAGGGGTTCGGCGTGGGGCTTAAAGTCTCGCCGTTCCAGAATGCGGGCGTTATGCAGAAGGGCGCGATTCTCACGGCGAAAGTGACCGCAGCACCAGACGAGGACATGAAGCCTGTGGTGCTGGGCGATATCCTGGTTCCCGATTCCGAGGTCTCGCCGGAGTTCTTCATCCCGAAGAAAAACCTGAAGACATGGGCGAGCCTGCGCGAGGCGAAAAGCATAGAGCGAAAAAAGGCCGACGGGTTTACCTATCGCTATAGCGAAGGCGCTATGGCGTGGCCAGACCCGCTTGACCGGCCGGCACGAACCATCTTGACGGGCGAGGGAGGTGCTGGAGCCAGTCGGATGAAGCATGCGGTTAAAGGCGATTCCGGTCGCATCCGGCGGCTTGTTCCTGATGAGTTGGATCAGATCCAGATGTTCCCCAAGGGTTGGACTGATGCGGACATGACCGACGGACAACGGGCGTTTTGCATGGGTAACGCCCTGGTGGTTGAGATCCCCCACCGGATCGGTAAGCAGATAGCCCTCTATGATTGCGAGAAGCAGAACGCCGCGCGGAAGCGGGCGATGGCCGAGGCTTAAGCGGTTCGCGCTGGCGGGGGCTGGGTTGGAGCGTGTTGCTCCTAAGCCGCTTTATCATGTTCAGTCGAAGTATCCATGGCGCATTTCCTTGTGCCGCCTGTTTTCAAAATTAAACGATGATGGGATTTGCTCAGCTATTGAGCAAATTTGCTCAATAGCTGAGCAAAAATGCTCAATAGGCAAACGGGGAGCAAGTGTTTGAGAAAGTGGCAAAGAAATCTTGCCAGTTATTAGCCGAGGAGCGTGCATTTCCGGGCGCTTTGAGGAATGCAAGGGATAGTTTTGGGGAATCGAGGTGGAAGATTCGTTAGAGGGAAGTGACACAGTGATGCAATTTGCAGAGATGTGCTGTTGGGAATGTAGGAAAAAAGGCCAGGATTTCGTAAAATAGAAGGGTTAAATAGGGGTGCGAATCGTCATCCTCGATGGCAAGAGGTGTCACACATGAAACGCAACAGCAAGAACTACGTCGAAATCCCGACGCAGCCTGGTCAGACCACGCAGCACAATCTGTCAGACACCGATGGGAAGATGTCGAATCCGGCTGATAATCTGCCGAATCTGGCAGACAATCCGTCCACTTCTCCTGGCAAAAGCGTGGCTTCTCGTGAGATTCCCGATTTGCGTGCGGGCATTGACGTGGGGTCAACTACGGTAAAGCTCGCCATCCTGGATCGCGAGGATCAGGTTGTTTGGTCAATCTACCAGCGCCATCACTCCGACGTGCGAGCGACCATCGCAGAAGTGCTGGAAGCTGCGGCAGCGGAATACGGTGGGCGAGAAATGAGCATCGCCATCACCGGCTCAGGCGGCTTGCTTCTGGCTAAGTGGCTGGGCGTGGAATTCGTTCAGGAAGTAATTGCGAGTAAAACCGCAGTTGAGACCTTCATTCCGAAGACCGATGTCGCTATTGAGCTCGGTGGCGAGGATGCGAAGATCATCTACTTCGGGCAGTCCATCGAGCAGCGAATGAACGGCACCTGCGCCGGTGGCACCGGGGCGTTCATCGACCAGATGGCCGCATTGCTCAACACCGACGCAAGCGGCCTGAACGAGCTTGCTGCCGACCACCAGACGATTTACCCCATTGCGAGTCGCTGCGGCGTGTTCGCCAAAACCGATGTGCAGCCGCTGCTGAATGAGGGCGCGCGCAAGGAGGACATCGCTGCGAGCATCTTCCAATCGGTGGTGACACAGACCATCAGCGGCCTGGCGTGCGGCCGCCCCATCCGCGGTCACATCGCATTTTTGGGCGGTCCTCTTCAGTATCTCCCCGAGCTGCGGAAACGCTTCTATGAGACCCTGGAATTAGATGATGAGCATATCATCGTGCCGGAAAACGCCCATCTGTTTGTGGCGTGCGGTTGCGCGGTGGCGGGTGCGCGGGCCGAAGGCGTAAAGGTGGAGCAGCTAAACGACGTGATTGAGCGGCTCCATGGGCTGGGCGACTTGCAGGGATCTGAGGTTACGCGTTTGGCACCGCTGTTCGCCGACGAGGCGGAGTTGCAGGAATTCCACGAACGCCACGGCAATGAGTGCGTGCGTCGGGGAGACTTGGCGAGCTACCGCGGTGTGGCATTTTTGGGAATCGATGCAGGTTCTACGACGTTCAAAGCGGTACTAATTGGCGAAGATGGGTCGATTCTTTGGAGCTATTACGTCTCCAATAAGGGTGATGTTTTGGGGTGCGCTCGCGCGGCGTTGCGCGAACTGTACGGTGCGCTGCCCATGGATCCCACCACCGGAGAAGCGCTGGTGCAGATCGGGCATGCTACCGTGACCGGCTACGGTGAGGGACTTCTGCTTCAAGCACTCCAGGTGGATTCCGGCGAGATTGAAACCGTAGCCCATTTGCGCGGTGCTCGGGAAATGTTGCCTGACGTGGAGTTTATCTTGGACATCGGCGGGCAGGACATGAAATGCCTGCGGGTGAAAGATGGTGTGATTGATCACATCATGTTGAACGAGGCGTGCAGCTCCGGCTGCGGCAGCTTCATTGAGAGCTTTGCGAGCGGGCTGGGGTTGGATGTATCGGAGTTCGCTCAGACGGCGATTGAGGCGAAAGCGCCCGTTGACCTGGGAAGCCGTTGCACGGTGTTCATGAACAGCCGTGTGAAGCAGGCGCAGAAAGAGGGCGCCACCGTGGGGGATATCGCCGCGGGTCTGGCGCTCTCGGTGATTAAGAACGCCCTGTTCAAAGTGATAAAGATTCGCGACCCGCACGATGTGGGGAACCATGTGATCGTGCAGGGCGGGACGTTTTTGAATGATGCAGTGCTGCGTGCATTCGAGCAGCTTGCAGGCGTGGAAGCGGTACGGCCGGATATTGCTGGGAACATGGGGGCCTACGGTGCGGCTCTGCTGGCGCGCGACCGCTATATTGAGGGAGGAGGCGGGGAGACCTCCGTTCAGAAGCTCCGCAGCCTTCACTACGGCCTCCCCGCCTCCGGCCGCAATGAAGCGGTCGACCCGGCAGATACGCCCTCCGGGGAGGGGGAAGAAAGCCTTCACTCCGACCCCTCCGCCCCCGCTCGCTCCATAACGGTCGGCCAGGCGGATACGCCCTCCGGTGAAGAAGAAAGCCATCACTACGGCCCCCCCGCCTCCGGCCGCAATGAAGCGGTCGGCCAGGCAGATACGCCCTCCGGTGAGGGAATCGGTGTTAAATCCACGCTGCTTTCGCTGGAAGAATTGGAAGCATTGGCGCCGACACATCGGACTGTTCGCTGTCAGAAATGTTCGAATCATTGTCTCCTTACCGTTAACGATTTCGGGAAAGGGGCCGATGGCAAGCATCGACGGTTCATCACGGGTAATCGGTGCGAAAAAGGTGCGGGTGTTGTGGATGAGACCTCCGACGTGCCTAACCTGTTTGACTACAAGGCGCATCGGTTGTTCGACTACGAGCCGCTGAGCAGGGAAGATGCCCCTCGCGGTACCGTAGGCATTCCTCGGGCGCTTAATATGTATGAGAATTACCCATTCTGGTTCACGTTCTTCACCGATCTGGGCTTCAGCGTGGTGCTTTCTGACCCTTCGACCAAGCAAACCTACGAAGCCGGCATTGAGTCCATGCCAAGCGAATCGGTGTGCTATCCGGCGAAGCTTTCCCATGGCCATGTAATGAATCTGCTAGACAAGGATGTGGACTTCATTTGGATGCCGTGCAGCAAATGGGAGCGCCAGGAAGACGAAGGGGCGGGCAACCACTTCAACTGCCCCATTGTTGCCAGCTATCCCGAGGCGCTGCGGTTGAACATCGATGATCTACGAGAAACCGACACGGCCTTCCTCAATCCGTGGCTTCCCTATGACAAAAAAGAGCACTTGAAGAAGCGCCTCTTCTACGAATTGTCCGACCATTTCAAACACATAGTCGGTAAAAAGTCGTCCGTTCCTGCCAAGGCGGAAATCGACGCTGCGGTGGAAAAGGCCTGGGCGGAAGACCTCGCTTTCAAAGCCGACATGCGCAAGAAGGGCGAAGAGACCCTGGCATGGATGGAAGAGACCGGCACCCATGGGCTCGTTTTGGCTGGTCGCCCTTACCATAATGACCCGGAGATCAATCATGCTATCCCGGAGCTGCTTTCTGGCTTCGGTCTGGCGGTGCTAACGGAAGATTCTGTGGCTCACCTGGGAGAACTTGAGCGGCCGATTCGTGTGGTGGATCAGTGGATGTATCACACGCGGCTTTACGCGGCGGCCAAACTGGTCACTCAGCGCAACGATTTGGATATGATCCAGCTGAATTCTTTCGGTTGCGGCCTGGATGCGCTGACCACTGACCAGGTGCAAGAGATCCTGGAGGCGGCGGGCAAGGTTTACACCGTGCTCAAGATTGACGAGGTGTCGAATCTGGGCGCGGCGCGCATTCGCGTGCGCTCGCTGCTGGCGGCCCTTCGCGACCAGCAGCAGGAAGAAGCCATGGGCAGCTTGCAGGGAAGCGCCGAGGCGATGGATGCGGCTTTGGCTGATTTCGAGGAGCATCGTGAGGGTCGCACCGGCGCAACCTTAGCTGCGGCCGGGGCGGATGTGGCCGAGCATCTTGCTGGGGGCGCGCCGCGCACTGAAGAGCTCGCCGATGAGATAGAAATCGATGTTTCCCGGGGTGCGGCTGCTGCAGATGGTGGTGCGGCGGCAGAAACCGGCGCGGAAACCGCGGCAGAAACCGGTACGGCGAAAAAGGTCTCCCGCTCCAGCGTGTGGCGGAAGGGCCTTGACGAAGAGGCGTTTTCCACAGAATTCCCGCGTGTCGAGTTCACCAAGGAAATGAAGGAAGCAGGATACACCATCCTGGCTCCCCAAATGGCGCCGTATCACTTCGAGTTGCTGTTGCCTATATTCCAATCCAACGGCTATAACTTGGAGCTGCTGCCGTCGGTGGACCATGGGGCTGTGGATGCGGGCCTGAAGTATGTGAATAACGACATCTGCTACCCATCAATCCTGGTCACAGGCCAAATTATGGAAGCGGTGACCAGTGGGCGCTACGACACCGACAAGCTGGCGGTGGTTATCACGCAAACAGGCGGCGGCTGCCGAGCAACCAACTACATCGCGCTTATCCGCAAGGCCTTGAAGGCGGCGGGGTTGGGGCACATCCCGGTGATTTCGCTGGCACTCCAAGGCAATATGGACGAATCGAATTCCGGCTGGGAAATCAGTTTGGACATGCTGAAGCAGGCGGTTTATGCGCTGAGCTATGGCGACCTGCTCATGATGGCGCTTTATCGCACGCGTCCGTACGAGGCGGTTGAGGGATCTGCGCAAGATTTGTTCGACCATTGGATGAATATCTGTAAGGAGCAGATATACAACGGAACGAATCGTCGTCAGTTCGCAAAGACCGTCCAGGGAATAATTGACGACTTCGATGCGCTTCCGCTGATAAACGATGGAAGCAAGCCGCGCGTGGGCGTGGTGGGCGAGATCCTGGTGAAATTCCATCCCACTGCCAACAACGAAGTGGTGAATGTGATTGAGCGTGAAGGCTGCGAAGCCGTGGTGCCGGGGCTGATCGAGTTCTTCCTGTTTGGCATTGTGGGGCGCATCTTCCAAAAAGACCCGCTGGGGCGCTCGGCAAAAGGTGCCGCTGGCGCGCGGGCGATCCTGAAGCTGCTGGACACCATGCGCAAACCTATGGTGCAGGCTCTTGAGAAATCCAAGCGCTTCGAGGCGCCTACCAACATCTTCACCTTGGGTGCCTACGCGGAAGAAGTGCTTTCCACCTGCAATTCCATGGGAGAAGGCTGGCTGCTCACCGCCGAGATGATCGAGCTCATTCGCACCGGCACGCCGAATATCGTGTGCGCCCAGCCCTTCGCGTGCCTGCCGAATCACGTGGTGGGCAAGGCGGTGATCAAGGAGCTGCGGCGGCGCTATCCCATGAGCAATATCGTGGCCGTTGATTATGACCCGGGTGCGAGCGAGGTCAACCAGCTGAATCGCATCAAGTTGATGATCTCTGTAGCGAAGGCGAACCTTGAGGCTGAACGCGAATTAGGCGAGAGCGCTTGATTCGCCAGACTATTTGACGAAGGAATGTAGCTGTGACTGGGCGAATCGTCATATGCCCCACCCCTATTGGCAATCTGGGGGATATAACCTTGCGGACTTTAGAGGTGCTGCGCGAGGCGGATTTGATATATGCCGAGGATACCCGCGTGGCGAAGAAGCTGCTTTCTTGTTTGGGTATTGAGGGGAAAGCGTTGGAGCGCTTGGATGAGAACGTGATAGCTCAGCGCGCTGACGAGGTATTGGTGAAGGTTTCCGAAGGTCTATTAGTTGCCTATGTGACCGATGCAGGCATGCCGGGAGTGTCTGACCCGGGTTTGCGTTTAGTGCGCGCAGCCTGCGATGCCGGTGTGGACGTTGATGTGCTTCCCGGGCCTTCAGCTGCAGCTACTGCCTATGTGGCTAGCGGAATGACGTGCCCGAACTTCTATTTCGGCGGCTTTTTCCCGCGTAAGGAATCGGCTCGGCGCGAGGCGCTGCGAAGCCTGGCATCTTTGGATGCGGCTTTGATCTTCTACGAAAGCCCCAACCGCCTTGTCTCGGCTTTGGAGACCATCGCCGAAGAGCTGCCCTTGCGCGATGTTGCTGTTTGCCGGGAGCTGACCAAGGTTCATCAAGAGGTTGTGCGTGGGTCTGCACCGCAGGTTAGCGCTGAGTTTGCGGGCAGGGAAACAGTGAAGGGCGAGATAGCGCTTGTGATTGATGCGCCTAATGAAGTGGAGGTGCGAGCAGCAGCGGAAGGAAGCGCGTCCCTTGCGCAAACGCGGGCAATCGAGTTGATTCAAGCAGGCGAGCGCCCAAAGGATGTTGCCCGGCTGCTGGTGGAGGAGTTCGGCATTTCGCGCAACGATGCTTACAACATGGCGCTTGAGGCGCGCGGTTGATGCGGCGAATCACCGTGGAATCCCTGTAAGAACCTAGTAAGAACCCTGCAAGAACCGGCGGACAGATTTGACGAAAGTGCACGGTTGATTCGGTGCTTCGATACGACAAAACACAGACAAAGCGTTTGATCTTCGTCGATGACCTGGAAGTTTGGGTTATCGTGAAGCCCCGGCTCAAGAATATGAACTTGCGCGTGCAACCCGATGGGCGGATAGAGGTGTCGGTTCGTCCGGATGTGTCTGTGAGGGAAGTGGAAAAGCTCGTGCGGGAGAAACGCGCGTGGATCTTGCAATCTCAGGAGCGTTATGCGGGGACTCCCATGGCGCGCGCGGCTTCGGCAACGCCGGCTGAAGTGCGGGAATGGCGCGCGGTGGTTGAGGCGTTCGTGCCGGTTTTGGTTGAGCAATGGGAGCCTATCTTAGGCGTGAAGGCCGGAGCGCTTGCTTATAGGAAGATGAAATCCCGCTGGGGAAGCTGCCAGCCTTCGACCGGGCGCATCTGCATCAACGTGGTGCTGGCCCTGTATCCGCCCGAGTGCCTCGAATACGTGGTAGTCCACGAGCTTGCGCACCTTGTGGTTCCCGGTCACGGCTCAGAATTCCACAAGTTGATGGATGCGGTCATGCCCGATTGGCGCGAGCGCAAGGCGAAGCTGAACGGATAGCTTTCGGATCGAGGTTGAGCTGCCGAGCTGACGATCCGCCGAGAGCCGAGAGCCGCCGCTCTTCCGAGGGCCGTTGACTTACCTGCAGGATCTCAGTGAGTTCTGGTCAATAGTTATCTTATGCCGTACCAGCAGCCCACGCCTTCATCCCTCCATCCGATGCTGCAGAGGAAATAGTGCTCTGACGGATCGGTGGTGTAGTTGTGGGATCCGGCACCCTTGGCGTAGGGGTTGTATTCGCGATAAAGCGGAACGCTGGTGTATCCTCCATTGGCAACGGCGGGATTGTAGGAGTACCAGCCCACACCCTCGTCGCGCCATCCTGCGTTGATGACCGATGCGGCTTCTGACCAGTCTTTCGTGTAGTGGTGGTCGCCGGTGTATGGGTTGTACATGCGATAGACCGGATCCCCCTTGGAAGGCGCAGTCCAACCTCTGCCCTCGTAGGTCCAACCAACGCTGCTGAGATGAGACGCCTCCGACCAATCTGCGGTGTAGAAGTGCTCGCCCGTGTATCGATTGTATAAACGGTGCATGGTGACGGGCGTGACAGAGGTTTTTAACAAAAGTGTCATCTGCCCTCGCACTTGCAACCCTTTGGGTACCACAGAATCTCCCCGAGAAGTCGCCAGGATTGTAACAACAACGGCAGTATCATTCGGTCCGCTTTTGACAGAAAGTCGCCCAGTATTCGCATCCATGGTGGCATAGGTGGAAGGCGAAACCGAGAAAGTCCACGATCCAAGGTTTGCCGGCGTGACGCTGAATGTGCCAACTTGGTTGCTCATGAGCATCGTCGGTCCGTAGATGCCAAGAACGGTAACCGTCTTGGTTACGGTGTAGCCGCTCTTTGTCGCGGTGATCGTCGTCGTGCCCGATCCAACGCCGCTCACAAGCCCAGTTGAGCTCACCTTGGCCACCTTCTCGTCTAGGCTTTTCCAGGTGAAGCCACCCAAACTGGTGTCGCCGCTCTTAACCGTGAACTGGGAAGATCCGCCCCGCGCAAGGAAGGTGTCCCCTTCAATTTCCGCATCCTGGCGCAGATTCAAAACCACCGGGAACGTGAGCGTTTTGCCCTCGGGGACCTGGGAATTCCCAAGCGACTTCGCCGTGATGGTAACGTTCACCTTGGTGCCCACTGGGCCTTCGCGCACCGACATGACGCCCGTGCTAGCGTTGATGCTGGCGAAGGTGCCCGGGCTGACCGAATATTCCCACTCGCCCGCCTTGGACGGCGCGATGCTGTAGGTGCCGGTTTGGTTGCTGTTCAGGCTGGACGGGCCGGTCAGGCCCAAAACAGTGACCGTTTTGGTCAACTTGAAACCGCTATCGCCCGGATTGGTGGCGGTGATGGCTGCAGTGCCGGTCGCGATGCCGCGCACAGTGCCTGTCCCGTCAACCGTGGCCACGCTCGGATTCGAGCTTGACCAGGTGTAACCCGTCTGCGCGCCGCCGCTGATCATCACGCTCCACTGGGCGGATTCGGTGCCAACCAGAATGGAGCGACCAGTGAGATAGCTGTCGCCGCGAACGGCGGCTTCCGCATCCACTTCGCCCACGCCGCTGAAACGGTCCCATCCAGTGGAGAACTCGCCGGAAACGAGGTCGCGCGAGGATGAATACAGGCGGTCGCGCACCTCCGCCGGCGTGAGGTGGGGATTCAGCGTGAGCATGAGGCCCGCCACGCCCGCCACCGTGGGCGACGACATGGAAGTGCCAGCCCAGCTTTCGTAGCCGTCCGGCACGGTGCTCCAAATGTCGGTCCCGGGCGCGGAGATGTTTTTATCGCTTTGACCAGGTACGTTGTAATTCGAGCCGCTATTTCGCACCACGCCATCACCAGAATTGATGTCCTGCTGAAGGTTTATGACCGAAACCACATTCGGCAGGTCGCCGGGGGTCACCTTGTAAGGAACCACCCACCCGTAATGCGCGTCGGAATTGCCGGCCGCGGCAATGGTGACGATGTCGTTGTCCTCCGCCTCGTTGACGGCGTTTTGCACCATTTCGTCGAAATCGATCTGCCCCTGGGAGCCGTTTTTGAGCATGCCGAGGCTCATGTTCACCACGCGAACATTGACGCCCTGGCTTCGCATTTGCTCGATGTAGGCGAAGGCGTTCTCAATGGCGGCTGAGGTCATTGAGCCGCTTCCGTCAGCAACTTTTATGGGCATGACCTTCACGTTGTTGTAGCCCACGCCCGCGATGCCCTTGCTGTTGTTCGCGCGGGCGGCGATGATGCCAGCTACATGGGTGCCGTGGTCTTCCCGGCCCGAGACGCTTGCTGAGCCGTTGGTCGCGTTGTACGGATGCACGATCATGGAGCTATCGCTGCCGGCCGCCGTGAACTCGGGGTGAGTGATGGAGAAGCCCTCGTCAATCACAGCGACCACAATGGGGTTGTTGCTGGAAGATTTGTTCTTTTCCACGTAAGCCCAAGCTTCGGGGAGGTTTATTTCTGCAAGATTCCACTGGTCATCGAAGTAGGGATCGTTGGGGGTGATGCGATCTTCTGTGGAATTCGCGCTGGCTTGCGGTTGGATTTCTGTCGAATCCTCGTCAGAGAAAAGGTCTTTTACGACGGCTGCAGCAAGAGCGCCGCCGCTATTCTCGTCAGAATCAGGCTCCTCCATGACACGATAGATGTAGTTCGGTTGAGCGCTTTTCACAAGATCGTTGGCACGGAACCGCTCCATTGCCATGCTGACCGAAAGGTCCTGGGGCAGTGTGAGCTTTGTGTAGCTATCGGTCTGCTCGCTGATGGCGATGTCGGTCATTCCTGTAGTAGCTTTGATAGCTGCCAAGGCGCTTTCGGCGTCCATTTCGTCAGTGAACTGGACCAGCAGCGTGTTTTCCTCGTGCTCCGGAAGCGGTGCGTCGTTGGAGGGTCGCTCTGTAGCAGATGGGGCGGATCCAGCGTCGCTAGTGGCGCCTGTATCGCTCGTATCATCGCCGGTCACTGGCGCATTTTGAGATTCTTCCGCCTGTGAGTGCTCGGCAGAGGAGGCGGCATCCGACGCATCGGCGGCGACTTCTGCATCCTGCATCAACGCAGTTGCGCCCGCGTAAGCCGCAGGGTCAATGGGGTTCTGGGGATTCATCTGCAGGACGCCAACGCAAAGAGCGATGAGCGCTAAGCAGGAACAAACAAGCGCGCCGGCCTGTTTGCGCAGGTTGTGAGTGCGTTTTTGCTTCTGTGTTTTCATGGGCAGCATTATAACAGCCGTTCAGGGAGAAC
>CAZKKN010000032.1:16794-18671 GCA_964553375.1 uncultured Eggerthellaceae bacterium
GGATGCGGATGGTCAATTTTTCCAGTTATTCGACCTTTTTGATGCAGGACCCGGATGTTTTTCAAGGCTCCGATTGCAAAACCCCAGGTCGCAGAATCTGGTACAGCGTCGGGTGGGCAAAAATGGAGCGCAAAAACGCGAATAACTGGAATTTTTGACCACGGGGCAGATGGAGCGCGCCATGGGATGGGTGGATTCGACATAAAGCGAGCGCGCAGAATAAGGGGTGGTGGTGCGGTTAAGGGCGATCGAGCACTTCTTTCGAGACGCGAAACGGATGCGGCATAATGCGAGCAGGTTCGACATAAAGCGAGCGCAGGTTGACATAAAGTGGTCGGTTTGTAACGAAACCAGGCAGAGCTTGTGGAAGCTGGCGGATGAGGGCTGCGGGATGGGCGCGCGGGGCTATAATGGCGACATGCGAAAAAACTCACTTGTATCGAACCCCACCTATTCGCGCCCCTCGTCAGGGGCGTTATTATTTGTGCGCTGCGGCAGGAAGCAGGCGGCGGATGCTTTGATGGGGTCGCGTCTTGCATCCGGCTTGGTGGCAATGCACGGCTGCAAAGAGCGCGTGAAGCGTAGGGCGGGTCGTTTGATGTCCCTGGTCGTGGCAGGGTTTTTGGCGTTTGTACTTCTGTTCGCGCTGATGCCAGCTGCAGGTTTGAGTGCGGCGCCTGAATCGGCCTATGCCGGTACTTATGAGGGTGGCGTCATTTTGCGCAATGAGACGCGGATTGAGCAGCTAACCAATGAGTACGAAGACGTGCAAGCGCGCGTCGCGGAGACTCAGGCACGGATTGACGAGCTGGCGGCGCAGATCCCGGCGCAACAAGAGCGCGCTGACCAGGCTATAAAGCTGCGTTACAAAACCCAAAACGATTCGCTTGCCATGTTGGATGTGTTGTTCGCGTCCACCTCTTTGGACGAATTTCTGAAGCAAACGGAGTATATCCAGCGGGTATCTAAGGCGAATTTGGTAGAAATCAACCGGCTACATTCGTTGAAGGCGGAGGTCGATTCGCTCAAGGCGCAGATAGATGAAGAGGCGGCTCAGGCGCGCGAGGCGCTGATGGTGGAGCAGAACGCGCGGGCGGCGCGGCAGATCGCGGGAGTGAATAAGTCTCGAGGTCAGGCGCTTTCCGAAGGCGGCGAAGCATCGGTGGGCGTGGCGTTCGATGGCGGCGAGCAGCCTGAGGATTATCGCGAGGCGGCGACAACCAACACGGCGCCGTTGAATGACGGGGCTGATTGGTATGCGAGCCGCGATGACTTCGTGGCCCATTGGGCGGAGCGGCTGGATGCTTATCTGGCGGGCTCGGCGCTCGCGGGTCAGGGCGAGAACTTTGCGAAGGCCGCGTGGAAATATAACATCGATCCGCGCTGGTCAGCGGCTATTTCGAACACCGAGAGCAGCAAGGCGGCGGAGTGCATCCGGCCTCATAATGCCTGGGGTTGGGGTGCGGCGGACGAGGATCCGGCGGGGTTGGCTTTGACTTGGGACTCCTGGGAAGAGGCGATTGACGCCCACGCCAAGGGGCTCTCGGAGGGGTATGGCTACACCATCTCGCTGCACGGCGCGCGGGCCTACTGCCCCAACACTTGGCAAAGCTGGTACAACAAGACCTTGGCAGAAATGAGCCGCATCTAATATATATAGGTGGGGTTGCGGGTTGCGAAGGCGTGCCGCAGGTTGCGAAGGTGTGCTGCGAATCAACTCTTAGGTGGCATTCACCTAGTCTGAGCTGGGATAACCACTCTTAGAAGAAGACATTTTTTGAAACATAACCCGATAAGTCTTTGGAATCTTGGTCCTGTGCCCTCCTTTTCTCGAGAAAGGGCGAATGACGGCGAAATGTGGCAAATGAGGGTTTTTG
>CAZKKN010000032.1:18771-20080 GCA_964553375.1 uncultured Eggerthellaceae bacterium
GACAAAAACGCAGCCGAATGTAACATGTATTCAGAAGAAATGGACATGAAACGCGCCACGAAACTGACAAATCCACTTAGGAAAATCTCAGCTGCTCTTCTTGCGGTCATCATGGCTGCCGCTTTGGCTTTGCCGTGGGGTGCAGCGATTACCCCTGTGAATGCATCGGGCAGCTCCTCGGGGGTTTCGTTTACCCATTCGATGGCTTGGGCGGATGATTCGGATGGTTCGGATGAGGACCGTCCGCTGACCGCCTATGAGCTGCAGCAGAAAACCGAAGAGGCTCAGTCGGAATACGCCGATGCACGTACTGCGGCCGACGAAGCCGCGAAGCTGGTGGAAGACCACGAAGCGCGCATCAAGGAGATCGAAGAGCAGATTCCCGAACAGCAGAAGCGCAGCGGAAAAGCGACGCGGGAACTGTATAAATTCCAGCAGCAGGGTGCGGGGCTTTTGAATATGCTGCTCGGTGCGGGAAGCTTTCAGGATTTCGTCAACCAGATAGAGTACATCAACCGGATTACCGACGAGAATTACGCAGAGATCAACCGGTTATTCGACATGAAGCGCGAATTGGATGACACCCGAGAGCAGTTAAAGCAAGCGCGTGATGATGCAGATGCCCGCGTGGACGAGGCCCGAACCGCGATGGAGGCGGCTCAGGAAGCTCAGGCGGAAGCCCAGCGCCGGGTGGAGGAGGAAGCGCGCATTGCGGCAGAAGCGGCTTTGACTGCTGCGGAATTGGCGACGAATCCTCGTGACAATGATGCGACTTCTGGAGGAACTTCCGACGGCGGCTCGTCGAACTCCGGCGGAGAATCGGGCGGTTCTGGTGGAAATTCCGGTGGTAATCCCAGCTACGGTGGAGGCGAAACCGGGGACGAAGCGGCGTTCATCAACAACTGGGCTCCGCGCATTGATGCGTATCTGGCGGGATCCCCTATGGCGGGCCAGGGCTACACTTTCGCGAAAGCCGCCTACACTTACAATGTGGATCCGCGTTTTTCGCCAGCTATTGCTTGCACCGAGAGCGGCAAGGGTCGCCAGTGCTTCCTGCCCTACAACGCGTGGGGTTGGGGCTCGGTGAGCTGGAGCTCGTGGGAAGAGGCGATCAACGGTCACGTGCGCGGGCTGTCGCGCGGGTACGGCTATACGATCTCCATCGAGGGGGCCAAGATGTATTGCCCTCCGAACTGGGAACATTGGTATAACACCACTTTGAGCCAGATGAACCTGATCTAGCTGCCTCGGTTCGCATGTCAGGGGTCGCGGATGACGACAGATTATGCCGGGGGATGCGGGATGATTA
>CAZKKN010000033.1:0-19246 GCA_964553375.1 uncultured Eggerthellaceae bacterium
CGCGAGTCCTCGCGACGAGTAGCCGGTAGGCGAGTCCCTGCGCGGCCAAGACGCCAAGGCGGTCGGGGCGTCGGGGCGGTCTGCGTGCTCGAAGCAATGGGCGGTGCGAACGAGGAGAAGACGACAGCGCTGCTGTTTGGGGCAAAAGCGCTACATGACCCCGCGGAAGAGGTGGCCGGTGGTGGTCCCGGGTCGCTTCTCGATGGAGCGCCGCTCGGTCAAGGCGAGGTCTCGGGCGCGCAGGATGCGTTTGCACGCCGCCGCGGTGGTCTTGCGATCAAGCAGGGTGGTGTCCACCATGAACGCCTCCACCCCCATGGTGATAAGGTCTTCCAGTGAAGCCGCTGCATCCAACTCAACCCCGTTATACAGATGGGAGCGGCCCAGCATATCGGTAACCACAGGGAAATCGAAGCCCTTGCGATCGGTGAGGTGATGCCTGCGCCCGCGCCGCTCGCAAGTCTCGCATGTTTGTGCGCACGGGCCTTGGCTCATGAGCAGGCAATGCTCGGTCACCATAAGCTCTTGGGCGCCGCTGACGAAAAGCCCCAAAGCCAAAGGCGCATCTTCGGCCAAGGCGGCGATCTGTCCTAAGGTGAGTTCCGGCGAAAGCCAAAGACGCTGAAAACCCAGCCGCGCCAGGAAGGCAATCGTGGCTTTGTTGGTAGCCGGGATATGAGGCCCTATCTCCACCAAGGCGCCCATTTGAAGCGCCCGCCATGCATCGCCGATATTGTCGGCGAACACCGGCCGGTCGGCTTTGACGTAGTCCCATGGGTCGAAGCTGCTCTGTTCCTCACGGCTACCCGGCAGGGGGTCGTGATCGATCACCGGCAGTGCCATGATGCATTGCTTCGGGTATCCTGCCTGGTCAACGGCATCTTGGCGAACGCCCTCCAAAGCCGCTTGCCCGCGGCGGAAGTTCAGCAGGGGCACATAGATCCTGTCCACCCCTGCCTTACGCGCGTCTCGGGCGCAGCCGGGGCTTGTCACCCAAGCACAGACAGCAGCTTCCTGCGCAGCTTCGGGTTCGATTACCACGGTCTCCGAGAACCCCTTATATCCCGGGCTGCTCGGTTTGGCGAACGGGGCGAGCATCTCCTGCTCAAGCAATTCCAAAGCCTCGGCCCGTAGGTGATGCAGCGTGGAAAAGCCCATCCCGGCTCGGCCATCTACCTCAATGTTCAAGCCGCCCAGCTCCTCGCTCAACATGAAGGGGGTCTGCCCCAGGCGCCCCACATGGGTGCGCACGCTCTCCTCATCCAGGGGTTTGGTGCGCGCCGCCTCCACGATGGCGCCGCGAACCTCGGCAGTCATGCCATCGGACGTAAAGAATTGCAGGTACGCAGGTTGCCCTTCCCGCAATACCACGGTGCCCCCAATGGGAATCCGCGGAGCGAAGGGGTCGTCGGCGAAGGCTCCTGCGGCATTGCGCACCCGAAAGACGCGGTCGCCCTTGCCGGTGCGCTGATCCACCGAGATGCGCACTGCGGTGCCGGCTGGCGCATCGGCATCCACCGGCGCTGTGAAGTGGCCTTTGTTCGTCCAGAACTCCACCAGGTCTCCGCGATGCAGATCGCGCTCCACCTTCACCACGGCGAATGTGCTTGGGGATTGCGCGCCCTGCGCCCCGTGCCCTTCCCGCTTCCCAGCGCCAGCCCTAGTCTCAGCGGCCCTCGCGCTACCGGCGGTTTCCACTGCGCTCACGCGTCCGATGAAGACCCCCCGGTTGTTCGGCTGGCCGTAGCTCATGATCTCGTTGCCGCGTTGCCCTTCCAGATAGGCTGTGGTGAACCCACGGGAGAAGGCTTCGCTCAGCCGGTGATGCTGCTCGTCGGTTGCGGCGGTCGCGCCGGTGGCTGCCAGGCCATCGAGCGCCTCGCGATACACGCGCACCACTTCCCATACGTAGTCGGGCGATTTCATGCGCCCCTCCACTTTCAAGGATGCAACACCCGCCTGGGAAAGCTCCGTCAGCAGGTCTATCCCGCAGAGGTCGCGGGGAGAGAGCAGGTGCTCCCCGGGCGCGCTCAACGCCTCGCCCTCTGCTGCACCAGTTTCGGCGTCATAATCCCCCCCGGCCCCGGCACCACGATCCCCGGTGCCATTGCACACCCGTCCATCCCGGTGCAACCTATAGGGCAGACGGCAGGCTTGGGCGCAGAGGCCGCGGTTGGCCGACCGACCGCCGATCAGGGATGACATAAGGCACTGTCCCGAATAGCAAACGCACAGTGCCCCATGGACGAAGCACTCCGTCTCCAGCCCCAGCTCCGCCGCCACGGCGCTCAGGTGCGCCACCTCTTCCAGCGAAAGCTCGCGTGCCAAGGTGATGCGCTTCATTCCCAGCACTGCGCAGAACTCGACCCCCGCTGCATTGTGGATGTTCATTTGGGTGGAAGCATGCAGCGCAATCCAGGGAGCCACGCGATGCACCTCGGCGGCCAGTCCGATATCCTGCACGATGAATCCGTCAGCACCCGCCTCCGACGCCGCAAGCACCGTGGCCACTGCCCGGTTCAGCTCCTGGGGCAGGATCTCCACGTTCATGGTTACATAAACCCGCACGCCGCGCAGATGGGCGTAATCACAGGCTTCCTTCAAGCTCTCCAAAGTGAAATTATCAGCATTGCGCCGGGCGTTGAATTCATCCAAACCAAGGTAGACCGCATCGCCCCCGGCGCTCACCGCCGCCCGCAGGCTCTCGAAGCTTCCCGCTGGCGCTAAAAGCTCCGGCACCGCACGCCCCGGCACCACGCGCCCCGGTACCGCGCTCCCCGGCACCACGCGCTCCGATGCCAAAAGCTCTGGCGCCACGCACTCCAGCCCCGCATGCTCCGACTCCAAAGGCCCCGGGGTTTTGGGAAAATTGTGCATCAGGTATCCAGCTCCTCTGCAGATTCGCCTACATTCAAAACACGTCATTGGATCATTACGCGTGCCATCTGGGGTTTTATCCAATCCGCCTACTAGGGTGCCGCCATCAGGCACCGCCGCGCCCAGCACTATGAAGTATAATAGCCGCACCCGCACTTTAACCGGAGCAGATGGGAAACCATGAAGGCACGACGCAAATTCCGCGAATCCAAGAGCCACGCTTGGGTATGGCTTATCATCGTGGCCCTTGCGGCTCTTTGCGTGTTGACCTATCGCGGCGTGACCAGCGTGATCAAGGTCTACAACGACTGGGTCGCCGACCTGCCCGCCCTCAACTCCGATGCGTTCAGCTTCGCTGAGGACTCCTACATGTATGCCGCCGATGGCACCACCATGCTCGCTAAGTTCCAGCTGGAGAAGCGCGATCCCATCGACATCAAGGACGTCAGCCCCTATGTGGTGAAGGGCACGGTGGATGTGGAAGACGTCCGCTTCTACGAGCACGACGGCGTGGACCCCCAGGGCATCATGCGCGCCGTGGTCAACAACCTGGCCGGGGGCGCGCTGGAAGGCGCTTCCACCATCACCCAGCAGCTGGTGCGCAACACCACGCTATCCGAGGAAGCCACCGACATCACCTTCGAGCGCAAGGCGCGCGAGGCGGAACTGGCCTTGGAGCTGGAGAAGCTCTACTCAAAAGAAGAGATACTCAACATGTATCTCAACACCATCAACTACGGCGACGGCTGCTACGGCATCCAGGCGGCGGCCCAGAACTACTTCCAAACCAACGCCAAGGACCTCACCCTTGCCCAGGCCGCGGTGCTCATCGGCATCCCGCAGTCGCCAACGGCCTATAACCCCAAGGAGAATCCCGAGGCCTGCCTGGAGCGCCGCAACAAGGTGCTTGAGCGCATCCTCTCGGCCGGTGATATCACTCAAGAAGAGCACGACGCGGCCCTGGCCGAGCCCCTCAACCTCAATCCGGCTCCTGAAGAGCCCTCCCAGGGCATCTACGCTTATCCGTACTTCACCAGCTTCGTGCGCGATTCGCTCATGGCCCCGGATAATCCCTATGGCTGCTCTTATCAGGACCTTTTCGAAGGCGGCCTGAAGATCTACACCACTTTGGACCCCGCGCTCCAGGATAGCGCCGAGCAGGCTTGCGCCGACCAGTATGCGCGCATGGATGCCGGCTTGGATGCGGCCCTGGTGGCCATGGATCCCAAGAATGGATACGTGAAGGCCATGGTGGGCGGCAGTGACTTCTATGCCGACCAGTGGAACATCGCGGTTCAGGGCGGCCGGCCTACGGGCTCTTCCTTCAAGGCGTTCACCTTGGCGGCGGCCATAGAGGCGGGTATCAGCCCCAAGACGGCCATCGACTGCTCCAACCCTGTGACCTTGGAAAACGGCCAAACCGTGAACAACTTCGGCAACGCCAACTACGGCACGCGCAGCCTGGAAGACGCCACAGCCGTCTCCTCGAACACCGGCTACTACCGTCTGACCGAGCGCATCGGCGTGGACAAGCTCATCGACATGGCTCACCGCTTAGGGGTGGACTCCGAACTGTCCCCGTATCCCATCATCACCCTGGGAACGGAGAACGTCACGCCCCTTGAGATGGCTGAGGCCTACAGCACATTCGCCGATGGTGGCATCCATCACGACTACGTGGTCATCACCAAGATCGAGGACAAGAACGGCGAGGTGCTCTACGAAGCCATCGACGAAGGCGACCGCGTGATCTCCCCTGAGGTGGCAGGCGCTGTGACCGAGGTGCTCCAAGGCGTCTTCGAGAAGTCCTACGCCACGGCCTATCACTCCGGCCCCTCAAACGGCCAGGTGGTGGCGGGTAAGACCGGTACCGGCGTGGACTTTCGCGACCACTGGCTGGTAGGCTACAGCCCCACCCTCACCTGCGCTGCCTGGATCGGCAACCGCGATTACTCCTCAACCAGTTCCTCGCTCACGGCCAACGCCCTGTGGCAGGATTTCATGTCCCGGGCGCTCGAGGGTACGGAGAAAGTGGAGTTCCCCGAGGTGGACGAGCCCAAATATACCAATAAGAACGAGTGGATCGGCAGCAAGGAAGAGAAGAACAAGAATCCCTATGGCGATTCCTCTTCCATCATGGATTCCCTTAACAGCTACCAGCCGGGCACGCTAACCGAAGATCAGATCACCCAGATGTATCCCGAATACCCCATGCAAGTCACGTACGTGTACTCCAGTCAGTACCCCGCGGGAACGGTGATATCCCAAACCCTGGATGCCACTTCCGGAGCCGTGATCGTGGTGGTCTCCCAAGGCCCCGATCCCAACGCCTCACCCCCGGGTACAACTACGTCCTCAGGGTGATTTCTCGCCGATTTTTCGCTAGCATCGCCGCCGCTCCGGCAACATTTTCTGAAAATAACCTGTCAATAAGATTTCAATATCGTGGCATAATTATGCTATCTTCCTGCATGGTGTTCAGTAACGGTTGGAATTTTGTTAACTTATGTTAGCTAGTAATATTTAGGACAAGTGCGACCAGAGCTGGTAACAACCTGTGTTTTCGGAGGTGGATGCAGTGGTGCAACAGTCGGCAAAAGCAGTGCTCGACCGCCTGGGATCCCGGTGCGTTCTCGCGATTGCCTTAGTGGCTGCCCTTGGGGTGGCTTTGGCCTTCGCTACCGCGCCGCTCGCATCAGCGGTGGACCTGGGGGAGAAGAACTGCTCCATAACGGTTTCCATGCCTGCCAGCAGCGACGTTCCGGAATCTCAGGAAGCCGACGTCGTCTACGATCTCTACCAGGTGGCCTTCGCCGAGGAGACCCCCGGTTATGACGCCTACACCTTCAGGCCTGTTCCGGCCTTGGAAGGGACGTCCTTCGATTGGAGCACCCTAGGCAGCTCCGAGAGCTACGATACCTTGGCTCAGCTGGCAGCCCAGAAAACGCCTCTGAATGATCAAGCTGCGGCCGATGCCCTCTTGCCCTTGGCAGCATCCGCCGAAGATGCAGGTCAAGCGGCCGAGAATCTGGAGGCGGGCCTTTATCTCATCATCGCCCACGGAACAGGTCTTACTCCTGACCAGTACACGGTGCGTCAAAGCGACGGCGCCTTGTCCTCGCTGGCCTTCTCGCCCCACTACGAGTTCACCTTCAAACCGGAGCTCGTGGCGGTGCCCTCCAAGGTGGGTGCGGCCGGCGAATTCACCACAGCCGGTTCGGGCCCTTGGATCTATGACATGAGCGTCACTCTCAAGCCCGGTCATGACCAGCGTTTCGGTTCGCTTCAGATCATCAAGGACCTGCCCTTCTACGACGCCGGCAAGCCGGCGGATTTCGTGTTTCGCATCGATGCCTATAGCGATGAGGCCCACACCGACCTGGTATACAGCAACGTGGTGCGCATGCAGTTCACCGCCGCCGAGCAACAGACATACAAGCTGGAAGGCGTGATTCCCGCCGGCTCCTACGTGGTGGTGACCGAGGTCTACAGCGGTTCCTCCTATAAGGTGGAAGGTCAGGCCACCCAGGAAGCGGGCCCCATCGTTGCCGACCCCATTCCGGGTACCGACCCCGATCAAGCGCCTGTCGTTTCAGTCTCTTTCGTGAACAGCTACAACGATGTGTCCAACCCTGGTGGCAGCATCGTGAACAGCTTCACCTATGCAACGCCTCAGGACAAGGCTTCCCAGGGCAAGACCGACCTGCAGTGGCTCTGGAGTAAGGAGTAAGGCTCATGAGTAGAAAACGTGCAGCCACAACCCTCTTCACCCTGGTACTCTGCCTGGCGCTCATCGCGCCGGTAGGCGTGGCGTGGGCTTACTTCACAAGCTACGCCACCACCAAAGGCAGCGTTCCCTTAAGCCTGGGTGCCAAAACCGAGATAACCGAGGACTTCAGCAACTGGACCAAAAGCGTGACCATCTCCAACTCCAGCGATTCCGTGCCGGTATTCATCCGCGCAAAGGCGTTCAGCGGCACCACCTATCCGCTGTTGTTCGAAGGTGCCTCTTGGGATTTGGGCAAGGAAGGCTTCTACTATTATGCAGACCCGGTTGCCCCGGGCAGCGCCACATCGGTGCTCAAGGTGATCATCGAAGGCGCGCCCTCCGATGCCCAGGAAAACGATCAGTTCAATGTGGTGGTGGTCTACGAGAGCACCCCGGTTCTCTACGATAGCGAAGGCAACCCTTACGCCGATTGGTCAATGACCCTGGATAAGGGCACGTTCGAAGGGGGTGAGGGCCGATGAGCCGCTTGAAGGATACCCTCGCCCGGCCTAAGGTTCCGGTCGTCCTCTTCATCCTTGCCGCCATCCTGCTTTGCGTCGCCACCGTGGGGGGAACCCGGGCGGCGCTCACCTATTTCTCCGATACCTACACGGCGCGTCTGAACGTCTCCAATATCGGTGTCTCGCTTATCGAAAACGACGACGATGTGGTGGCTTGGCGCAACTACGCCGGCAACGACCGCTGGGACGAGGGCTCCTCGGCTCTGCTGACGACCATGCTTCCCGCCGGTCAGAAGCTGGAGCTGGGTCGGCAATACCCGGAGAAGCTCACCGTTCAGAACACCGGTACCATCGGGTCGTTCGTTCGTGTGAGCCTGCAGAAGTACTGGGAGAACGCAGACGGCCAGAAGGTGCGCACGGTATCCCCGGAGCTCATCCGCGTGAAGCTCGCCGCCGATTCCGGTTGGATCGAGGACGCGGAAGCCTCCACCACCGAGCGCACGGTTTTCTATTTCAATCGAGCCCTGGCGCCCGGGGAGGTCACTCCGTCGATCTGCGAGTCGGTCTCCATCGATCCGGCTGTGGCGGCTAAGGTCACCCAGACCACCGAGGAAACCGTGGGCGACGACGGCAAGGTATACACCACCATCACCACGGTCTACGACTACGACGGTCTGCGCTTCTGCTTGGAGGCCACCGTGGATGCAGTGCAGGAACACAACGCTATAGATGCCATTCGCAGTGCCTGGGGCGTTTCCGCCAGCCTGAACGACGGCATCCTGAGTTTGGAATAGGCGGTGATATCAGTGAGAAAACTGCTCGCAACCCTTGCGATGACCCTGATTGCCTCGCTGGCGCTCGCTTTGCCCGCCTTTGCCGAGACCATTAACTCAAATGCGTCTTGGACCGTCACCTACACAAGCGACTCCAAGATGGTGAGCAACTTCAACTCCAACGACATCGCCGACGAAGTGGGCGGCCTTCAGGCGGGCGACACCATCAATCTGGCGGTGTCCCTTAAAAACGACAACGCCCAGGCCACATATTGGTACATGACCAACCGCATCCTGAGCAGCCTGGAAGATTCGGCTAACTCCGCTGCTGGTGGCGCCTACACCTACCGGCTCGTCTACATAGACCCGGCCGGCCAATCCCAGGTTCTCTTCGCCAGCGATACGGTGGGTGGTGACGAATCCCCGGCAAACCGCGAGGGCCTGCGCGAGGCCACCAGTGCCTTGGAGGACTACTTCTTGTTGGGCACGCTCGACCCGGGTCAGGGGGCTAAGGTCACACTGGCTGTCACCCTCGATGGCGAGACCCAGGGCAATGCCTATCAGGACACCCTGGCTGAGCTTGCCCTCGACTTCGCCGTTGAACCCGTCACCGGCGATCCGGGGCAGAGCCGTCCCACGCCTTCGCCATCTACGCTGCCTCAAACGGGGGATATGCTGAAGCTCGCTCCGCTGTTCGCCATCTGCGGCGTGGCGGGGTTGGTCATGCTCATCGCGGGCATCTTCGGCTATCGCGCCCGTCGCAAGCAGGAAGAGGAGGTGTCCTAACATGGGCCTCATCTGCCGCATGAAACGCGTTATCCTCATTCCGCTTATCGCTCTGGCCCTCGTCATGACGGGCCTCAGCGCCACCGCGGCTTCTGCCTACGGCGCTGACACGCAGCCCCAGGCCAAGGAGCCCTATACCTACACCGTGCGCATCTTCGCCGGCAACCAAGGCTCCATCGACGGCAAGCCCATCCTGGTGAAGACGGGCCTCAACCCGGGTGACCGCTTCACGTTCTATCAGGGCAACGTGGATGTTGCCAACGATAGCCGCTACTACGTGCGCGGCTTGCGCGAGGCGGGGCGCGATAACGATACGTTTTTGGTGAACCCCTCTTTCGAGGTCATGAAGGACACCGACTACGTGGTGGCCTATGGTATCCGCGGCCAGGATGTGGCCTACACCGTGCGCTATGTGGATACGGCCGGCAACAGCCTGGCTGAAGACGATACATTCTACGGTAACGTGGGGGACAGCCCCGTGATCGCCTATCGTTATATCGAAGGCTACATGCCCCAGGTTTACAACCTGACCGGCGAGCTTTACGACGACCCCGCACGCAACGTCTACACCTTCGTCTATGACTCCCTGGGTGCCGGCGCCGAGGGAGCCACCACCCCGGCTGACGGAACCGCCGGCGCTGCAACCGATGCTGCTGCCACGGTGGCAACGGCCGGTCAGCTCATAGGCGACGACGGCGTGCCTGCGGCGGCTCCTGATGAGATTCGAGATATCCGCGATGACGAGAACCCTCTCGCTGCTGCTTTGGATAACTTCCTTGAAGGGTCGCAGATCCTGCAGAACGTGTGGGCTATCGTGATCGGCTCTGTGGCGCTTTTGGCCATCATCGTCTCCATCGTGGTTTTGGCTTTGAGGCGTCGCAAGAAAGAGTCCGCTGATGACGGCCAAGACTAAAGGTGCGCGAACCCCTTTAGGCTGGCTGTTCACAGTGGCAGGATATGGCGTTCTGATCGCCGTGGTCGCAGCTGCCGCCTTGATGGCTGCACCTCAGGCGTTCGGCTGGAAGGCGCTCACGGTGCTCACGGGCTCCATGGCACCGGCGCTTCCGGTGGGTTCGGTGGTCTATGCGGCCCCGGCGGACCCAGCGCAGTTGGAGGAAGGCGACATAGTCGTCTTCACCCGAGGCGGAGAAACGGTCACCCACCGGGTGGAGTCGAACCACACGGTGGAAGGCGAGCTCATCACGAAGGGCGACGCGAATGCGGAACCCGACCTGGCGCCTGTGCCCTATAGCGCGGTGCAAGGTAAAGTGGTGATCGATGCCCCGTGGCTAGGGGACATACTGAGCGCGCTCGCGACGGGCGTGGGCAAGGTCTATCTCCTAGCCGCGGGCGCATGCGGTGTGATGCTCACCGTATTGGGCAATCGGTGCCGAAAGGCGCCGGAGGCGGAAGAAGAGTAGGGAAGGCATACAGTGGCGAAGTCGTCGAATAAGAAGCTGAAGAAGCTTGGTCGCGCCGAGCTGTTGGAACTCCTCGTGAAGCAGGGAGAGCAGCTGGATAAGACCAAAGAGGCGCTCGCCGCCGCCGAGGAGCGGGCGGCTTACCAGGAGCGCATCGCGCGTCTGGCCGAGAAGGCGATGTCGCGCCTCGCCGGCCTTCTGGAGGCAACCGAGCTCGCCCACGACCAGTACAGCGATGCATTGGCCGAGCTCAAAAGCCAGATGGGCATCGCCTACACCGGCGAGAAGATCAAGGACACGGCGTTCGACGCCAACGCGCCGCTGCTCCCCGATGTCGCCCAGTCCGTCTCCGAAGCGGCCACGGACCCCACGGTGGTCCCGGTCGCAGAAGAGCCGTATCCGGAGCCCATCCCCGTTGCCGCAACCGCCGCAACCGCAGCAACCACCGCGGCAGCAACCGCCGCCCCTGACCAGACCATCCCCATGCCCTTGGTCCAGGAAGGCATCGCATTCAGCGAGCCCTCCTTCGCAGACCCGACATTCGTAACCGCCCCTGCCACCGTGGCCGCTGATGACACCCCTGTGTCCGCAGCCGGCCTGGATGTGGTCTCTTGCGAGCCAGTATGGGAGGAGGAAGCCTATGACCGACGATGAGTCAGCCGTTTCTTCCGCCCAAACCCCCAAGCCCATAGAGTCCGAAGGCGCCGTAGTGCCCGAGGAGGTCGTGGTGATCTCCCAGGACGAGCAGGGCGACCAGGTGGAAGCGGAGCCCGTACCCGAAACCGACGAGCTGCGCAGCGAGCTCACCCGCGTGAACAACCGCACGCGGTTCCAGCATGCGGTGCGCAACACGGTGCTTGCCATCGTGTCGGTGGCGGCAGTGGCCGTGCTTGTGTCCACGCTGTTCATGCCGGTGCTGCGCATCTACGGCAGCTCCATGACCCCCACGCTCTCCGAGGGCGACATGGTGGTCAGCCTGAAAACGGACTCCTTCAACACCGGCGACATCATCGCCTTCTATTACAACAACAAGGTGCTGGTGAAGCGCGTGATCGCCGGCCCCGGCAGCTGGGTTGACATCAGCGACGACGGCAAGGTGACCGTTGACGGCCAAGAGTTGGACGAACCCTACATCGACGAGCCCGCCAAGGGGGAGTGCGATATTCGGCTGCCCTACCAGGTGCCCGATAACCGCTACTTCGTCATGGGGGACCATCGTTCCACCTCGGTGGACTCGCGGATATCCGCCATCGGCTGCGTATCGAACGAGCAATTAGTGGGAAAAGTGATTTCAGGCATATGGCCTTTGAGTAAATTGGGACCCATAAGCTAGGTGTGGTGACTGCCATGACTAAACAAGGAATCGAAACCAACATCAATGCCTTCGACGCCCGCAACCGGCGCAAGCGGATGCTCATGCGCGTCTTCGCCGTTTGCGCGGTGATTGTGGCGTTCTTCACCATCTATGCCCTGGTGCTGCCAGGCGTCACCATGGAGCAGCGCGATGCCATGTGCGGCAAACAGGAGCACTTCCACACCCAGGCCTGCTATGAGCGCACGCTGGTCTGCGAGCTTCCCGAGGCCAAGGTGCATGTGCACACGCCGGCCTGCTACAACGAAGCCGACAAGCTCGTTTGCGCCGAGACCCCGGCGGCCCATATGCACCGTGACAGCTGCTATGCCAAGGGCGGCGAGCTGAACTGCCGAAACCAAGACCCCGCCCACAGTCACACCGCTGAGTGCTATGCCAAGGAAGGCGACGTGATCTGCCCCGAAGAGGAGGCGACTCACATGCACCGGGCAACCTGCTTCAATGCAGGCGGCGTTCTGACCTGCAGAAGCGCCGCAGCCCATGTGCACGGCAGCACTTGCTATGACGAGGCTGGCAAGCTTGTCTGTACCGAGCAGGGAGTGGGCCATGTCCACTGCGATGCCTGCTGGCAGCACGCGGGGGACTTGGTTTGCACCAACACCGACCCAGAGCATCAGCATGGAGCGGAGTGCTATGCAACAGCCGATGTGCTGGCGTGCGGCCAAGAGGAAGGCGTTGCCGTGCGCCATGTCCATACCGACAGCTGCTACAGCCAAACCCTCATCTGCGGGCGCGAAGAGCATGCGCATGATGAGGTTTGCTACGACGTTGAGACCTATCAGATGATTCAAGCCGGTGAGGCGGCTGAAGAGAAGCAGGGAAGCGCCGATACGGCGGATGCCGATGCTCAGCATGCTGTGGCCGTTTATGAAACCGATACGGTGAAGATGGTATTCGAGGCTCCCGAGGACCTTGAAGGGGATTTGCAGCTGGAGGTGCTCGCGGCGGATGCTTCGGGCGTAGCCCCTATTGCGGCCCTGGAAGTCGAGGAGCCTTCTGACGAAGCCGCGGCCGAGGAGTCTGAAGCCGTGGAGGAGGATGCGTCCAGCGACGAGGTCGCCGGTGAGGATGCATCCGATGGCGAAGCTGCGGGCGAGGACGCCGCAGACGGGGAAGCCGCAGATAAGGACGCAGCTGGCGAGGAGCCTGCGGAAGGCTCCGATACCGCTGCAACCCCGCTTTGGGCCACCGGTTTGGCAATCCAGGCTACCCTCGATGGGCAACCGGTGGAGAATATCGCCGATCTGGGCCTCACCGCCCATATAACCGTGAAGAGCCAGGCTATTGCCCCGATCATCGAATCGATTGACTATAGCGAGGTGGCCGAAGAGGCGAAGGGGGATGTGGGCGCGCAGGTCACGGTGATCCAGATTCCCGCAGAGCTTTCGGACCTTCCCATCTCTGAGCGTCCCGAAGGGTCGGTGGATACCGTGGTGTTCACCGATGCTAACAACGCATCCCTCACCTTGCCGGTGGATGGCCAGACCATGGAGGTCCAAGGGCGTAAAACCGCGAATCCGAATTTCACCGTGCATTATGTGGCGGACCTGGAGATAGTCCAGTCCTCCGACACCAAGGATTGGGCCGAGGCGCTCCATGTGATCGATACCGATGGCGGCGTGCTTCCCACCAATGCGGCAGCCAAAGCCAACAGCTTGAAATCCCAGTACGTGAAGCTGGAGGGGTCTACCAGCAACCTCAGCGTGGCCACGGCGGTGGAGGAGAAGGAGATATTCACCCCGGAGTCCTATACCTACATCAAGGCTCCGAATGCCTCCTACTTCAACAAGGTCTACGAGAACAGTCACTACCAGCTGATAGGGATCCATGTGAAGCAGCCCGGGGAGACCAGCTATACCGTGTATGCGGATCCGTCCGCCATCCACTTCACCAATAAGCCTGAGACGGCATCTTCCACCGGCTATATCCTGATCCAGGAGGGCACGGACATCAAGATGAAGTACAAGGTGACCACCGGGGATATTCCTGTTAATGCTTCGTTCTATGACTACGACATCTCCGATGGTCAGATTTACGCTTCTGAAGACGATGCTGCAAAGCGCCAGAATGGGAAGCCGACTTCAAGCCAGACTAACGGCGATACCTATGCCAACACCCGGTATTACGGGATTAATTCCCAGGACCAGGACCACTACACGGGCACTGGTGCAAAGTACGGCTTCGGCAACGCCAATGCAGGCACCGATAGCTCGCTGACCAATGCCCAGGTGGGCGGCTTCAACATCAATAAAGGCAATGCAGTAAGCTCGGAGAAATCAAAAGCGACCTTGTTCCAGAAGTGCTCCTTCGGAATCGTTTCAGGCATCAGCGATACCGGTGGCGTGACTTTCGCCAGCGGCATCCAAGGCCCGGATATCTTCGGGAAGGACGACTTCACCGGCAAGACAACTATCGGAGGCAACCACACGTTGAACTTCAACCGTATTGGGGATACCTATGAGCTGGTTAGCGCCCAGGTGAGCGGATCTTCGCTGAACGGTTTGAACACCTTCAAGAAGTCCGCGGAGGCGGCCTACGGAACGAGCTTCTACCAGTACACCAATGGTTTTTGGGCATTGGATTCCGCCAGCACCTTCGGGGCGGATGGCCATGACCTGAAATTCGGTAGTACGGCATTGGAGAGCAAGCGGCATTTCGCAAAGAATGGCCAATATGTTTACAATAATTTCCCCCACTCCGATGACGGACAGGACCACAACAGCTACTTCGGCATGCAAAGCCAGGTGAACTTCCACCTGTTGCCCGATTACTGCGGCCCTCTGGATTACTTCTTCTTCGGCGACGACGACATGTGGGTCTTCCTCATCGAGACCGACGAGAACGGCAATATGCTGGCGGGCAGCACGCCGCAGCTCATCTGCGATATCGGTGGCGTCCATCAGACCACCGGTGAGATGATCGACCTGCGCGACTATCTGCCCCTGGGGAGCGAGGGCCACTACGCCCTGCGCTTCTACTACACCGAGCGCGGCGCTTCCGGTTCCACCTGCTACATGCGCTTCACCCTGCCTTCGGTGACCAATTCCAACCCGCCCCAGGACACGGGCACGGTCCGCGTGGAGAAGAAGGTCTCGGCTGCGGAGGGCTCCGCTGACCTGGAGAAGGAGTTTGAGTTCTCCATCGGCCTCACCGATGACGCTGGAAACCAGCTTCAAGACGACTACTCCTATACCCGCTATGACAGCCAGGGTAGAGAGCTGGAAAGCGATATCATCATCTGGAATGGCGGTAGCTTCCACTTGCGCAACGGCGAGTATGTGATCATCCGTTACCTGCCTGTGGGCTCTCGCTACTACATCCAAGAGCAGGGAACCGTGAAGGATGACGGAACCCTTGAATCCTTGGAAGGCGGTCCCTACGAGGTCTCCTACGAGTACCTGGAGAACAACGAGGTGATCGCTAGCGCCCAGGCGGATAAGGGTGCTATTTCCCCAATCTATGAGGGCGTGATCTATCAGAACAATTCTGCCACCTTGCGCAAGGTGGTCTTCACCAACACCGTGCCCTACGAGCTTCCCGCCACGGGCGGCATAGGCACTGCTTGGTTCTTCATCGTGGGAGCTGGGCTCATAGGCGCTGCCGTGGTGGTCCTTTGGAGGAAACAACAGGGAAAACGCGCGAGCGGTCTCTGATGTTCATATAAGTAAGCAGGTAAGAGAATGATGTTTGAATGCGCTACTGTTCAACAACGAAGAGAGGGTGGATAATAGGCGAAATGAATGGAAAAAGTATCTATCAGACACAAAGAGAAGGGATGGGGAGAATGACAAGAGTGAGAAGTTTCGTAAGCGTGTTCGTGGCGTTGCTGTTGGCGCTGGCTATGGTGCCTTCGGTCGCGTTCGCAGCCGACTCCGAGCTCAAGATCCAGGGAGCTCAGGAAGGCCACACCTATCAGGTCTATCAGATGCTCACCGGCAATGTCTCCGGCTTGGAGAACGGTGAGGGCACCGTCGCCAATGTGGATGCCGGTAAGAACCTGAATACCGATGACGTGGACGCGTTCATGGCGGCCGTGAAGGATCTCTCCGGCGCCGAGCTGGGCGATAAGGTGTCCGGCTATATCCGCGGCGATGCGTTCACCGTTCTCACTAAGGACGCGCCGAGCGTTACCGTGCCCGATGGCTACTACTTCGTGGTGGACTACTTCGACGGCACCGTCCAGGAGGGCGATGCGGCCTCCCGCTTCATGGTCGCGGTCGTGGGCAACACCACCATCACCCCCAAGAAGGACGCCCCCACGCTGGATAAAGATATCGTGGACACGGACGCCAATGCGGCCCTCGAAAAATCTGATAATAAGGTAGATACCGCTGCCATCGGCGATACCATCGAGTACCAGCTCACCAGCGCCGTTCCCAATATGGAGGGCTACGCCACCTATAAGTACATCATCCACGACACCCTGTCTGCGGGCCTCACCCTGGTAGATGAAGATAACACTGGTTTTGTGTTCACTATTGGCGACAAAACTCTCGTTCGCGGTACCGATTATAAGGTGACTAAGGAAGGCCAAGCCTTCACGCTGGCCATCGCCGACCTGAAGGGTCTGGGCCTCACCGGCGACGCGATCACTGTGACCTATAGTGCTGTGGTGAACGAGAATGCCCAGATCGGCCTGGATCCTAACACCAACAAGGCCCAGTTGGAGTATTCCAACGATCCGAAGTACTCTGGTGACGGCAGTGAAGAAAACCCGAACGTTACTGGTAAAACCCCCGAGGTAACCACCTACACCTATGTGACCCAGATCGCCATCACCAAGGTGGGCGAGGACGGCACGACCATCCTCCAGGGCGCCGAGTTCACCCTGACCGGCGAGAACCTGAACCAGGTCAAGCTCACGGTGAGCGACGAGTACGTCGTGGCCGCCGGTGGCGATTGGTATAAGCTCACCGATGGCACCTTCACCCAGACCGCTCCCACCGATGCCACCGCTTCGCAGTATGATTCCATCTCCACCACCTACATCCAGCAGCCCAATCGGGTGCTGACCGCTGTGGGCGCTAATGCCGAGGCAGTCAAGGGGTATGTGGGTTCCGACGGCAAGGTCACCTTCACCGGCCTCAATGCCGGCGAGTACACCATCACCGAGTCCGTGACCCCCGAGGGCTACAACACCATCGCCCCCATCAAGTTCACCATCACCGGTGAGTTCAAGGGTCTCGATAGCAACAACGTGCCCCAGTTCGCATGGAGCTCGGACAACAATGAGATCGCGCTTGATGGCGGCGTGTTCCAGACCACCATCAAGAACACCAAGGGCCTGGTGCTTCCCTCCACGGGCGGCATCGGCACCTACATCTTCTACGGAGTGGGCGCGCTGATCATCGTGGGCGCCATCGCCTACCTGGTGGTTCGCCGCCGTCGCTCCAGCTCCGAGAAATAACCAGACGCTGAAGCTTTAGGCTACTGAGGAACCCCGCCATGAGGAAGCACCGGTCAACGATCATCGCCGTGGCTATCCTCGTGGTGGGGGTTTGCATTTTCGCCTACCCCACCGTGAGCGACTGGTGGAACTCCGTCAATCAATCTCAGGCCATCGATACCTACATAGAGGCCGTGGAGAACTTGGACGAGGCGGAATACGAGCGCGTTTGGAATGATGCCAAACGCTACAACGAGGATCTGGTGAGCCGCACTCCTTCCTTCACCCTGTCCGACGAGGAACGGGTGAGCTACGAAGCCCAGCTCAATGTGGCTGGTAACGGGGTGATGGCCTTCCTGGAGATCCCCTCCATCAACGTGCGCCTTCCCATCTACCACGGCACCGATAATGCGGTGCTGCAGGTGGCCATCGGGCATATCGAGGGCTCGTCTTTGCCAGTGGGCGGCAAGAGCACCCACTGCGTGATCAGCGGTCACCGCGGCCTTCCCTCGGCGAAGATCCTGTCCGACCTGGACAAGATGGGCGAAGGCGACACCTTCATGCTCCACACCTTGAATGAGACCTTGGCTTATGAGGTGGATCAGATCCGCATCGTGGAGCCCCAAGAGGTTGACAGCCTGCGGATAGAGCCGGGCGAGGACCTCTGCACCCTGGTCACGTGCACGCCCTATGGCGTGAACTCCCACCGCTTGCTGGTGCGGGGGCACCGCGTGCCTATGGTGGACGCCGACCGCATCGCCTCCGATGCCACTCAGATCAGCCCCTTGCTGGTGGCTTTGGGCTTAGGCATCCCCGTGGTCATGGTGCTGCTTGTGGTGGCGCTCATCGTCACGCGCAAGAAGCCCGCCCCCGACCACGACGCCCTGCTGCGCCGCGCTTCCGAGGAAGCCCAGGCCAACACACCTCCCGATAAGCGCTAGCCCGCTGCCGCGATCTTCTGCCCTGTGTATAATGGCTCCTAGCCAACACTGAAGAAGAAAGCGAGCCATCCATGCTGCCAGCAGAAGAGCAACTCCACGTCATCGCCTCCGGCGCCGATCGCATCGTGCCCGAAAACGCCCTTTTGGAGAAGTTGAAACGGGGAAAGCCTCTGAACATCAAGTTGGGCGTTGATCCCACGGCTCCCGACATCCACCTGGGTCATGCGGTGCCGCTGCGCAAACTGCGGCAATTCCAGGACCTCGGCCATGGCGTGACGCTCATCATCGGCGATGGCACCGCGCTCATCGGCGATCCGTCCGGGCGTAACTCCACGCGTCCTCAGCTTTCCCGCGAGCAGATCGCGCAGAACGGTCAAACCTACGTGGATCAGGCGTTCAAGATCCTCGATCCCGATAAGACAACCCTGCGCTACAACTCCGAGTGGATCTTAGATTTGGATATGGAGCACCTGCTCCAGCTTATGGCGCAGTTCACCGTGGCGCGCATTCTGGAGCGCGACGACTTCCACAACCGCTACACCTCAGGGCAGCCCATCAGCATGCACGAGTTCCTCTATCCGGTGATGCAGGCTTACGACTCGGTGGTGATCGACGCCGATGTGGAGCTGGGTGGCACCGATCAGCTGTTCAATCTCTTGGCCGGCCGCGAGCTAATGGAGAAGCTGGGCATGGAGCCCCAGGTGTGCCTTACGCTGCCGCTGCTGGAAGGCACCGATGGCGTGCGCAAGATGTCCAAGAGCTACGGCAACTACGTGGGTGTGACCGACGAGCCCGCCGACATGTTCGGCAAGGTGATGTCCATTCCCGACGAACTCATGGTGAAATACTTCCGCCTGGCATCCACGCTGCCCGTGGATCAGATCGATGCCATCGAAGCCGGCGTTGCCGCTGATGAGCTGCATCCGAACAAGGTGAAGCGCTCCCTGGCGCGCAACATCGTTGCCGCCTATCATGGCGAAGATGCCGCCCAAGGTGCCGAAGAGCAGTTCGATCTGGTGTTCAAGCAGCACGCGGTGCCCGACGATATCCCCGAGTTCGCCGCCGACCTCACCCCCAACGACGAGGGCCTGGTGTATCTGGCGAAGGTCATCGCCGATGCAGGCCTGGCGGCAAGCGTGGGTGAGGCGCGTCGTCTTATCGATGGCGGCGGCGTGAAAGTTGATGGCGAGGCGGTAGCTGCGAAATGCTACAACGTTGACCCGGCGACGCTGGCCGGTGCCATCCTGCAGGTGGGCAAGCGCAAGTTCGTGAAGCTGGTCTAGCCGCGCCCTCCGCGCCCGGCGGCCCTCCGCCCCGGACCCCCTCCAGAAGTTTGTGGATATTGTGGAGACGGGGAAAATCGCCTTCCAGGCTTGACACGCATGCGGGCGGGAGGGTAGTATTCATCTTCGCGCCGCTTCGAGCGAAGCGCCGCTCACAGGGGCGGGACAACCGCCACG
>CAZKKN010000034.1:0-19223 GCA_964553375.1 uncultured Eggerthellaceae bacterium
GGATGATGGCATGATCCTAAAAGGATCATGCCATCATCCCCGTCCCCTGACATAAAACGTCCCCGTCCCCCATATGCCATCATCCCCGTCCCCTGACATAAAACGCCGCAGCCTCCTTATAGAAGAGCAGCCACTTCGTCAGCGCAGGCCAGGCCATCTGCCATGGCGGTCGCCACCAAGGTGGAGCCTAGGCGCGCATCGCCGGCAGCGAAGATGGGAGGCGCATCCGAATCGCTGCCGAAGGCCGCGGGCAAACGGTGGCTTGGACCATCCGCTTGGGCAGCCTCAACGCCGAAGGCCTCGAAAAGCCCCGGTTCCGCCCCTAAGAACCCTTTGGCGATAAGCACCAACTGGGCGGGAATCTGCCGCTCGCTTCCAGAAACGATATGACGACCGCCGTCGTATGAGAGATCGCACACCTCTACTGCCTCCACGGCACCGTCACCCGAAAACGCCAGGGTATCGGTTGCCCAAAGGCGCGGATCATCACCGAACAGCTCTTGTGCTTCGCTTTGCCCATAGCCCTGGGAATACACAGAACGCGGACCGGGCCACGCCGCAGCCGCATCGCAGGTATCGCTCGGTCGCTGGGCTCGGATAACCTGGGTCACGCTTGCCGCCCCTTGACGCAGCGCGCAAGCGACGCAATCCACCCCGGTATCGCCGCCGCCTATGACAACCACATCCTTTCCCTGAGCGGTGATGGACGGGTCGCGATGCTCCAGCAGCGCCTTTGTTGCCTCGCCAAGGTACTCCAAAGCGAGATGGACTCCCGGCAGATCGCGACCCGGCAAGGGCATATCGCGAGCCAAAGCGGCCCCAGCAGCCAGCACCACGGCATCGGAGCGACGAATGATGCCCTCTGCGGAAGCAGCCGCATCCACGCCGCAAGAAAACCCGATGCCGCTTGCCTCCATAAGGGCGACGCGACGATCGACCACCTCTTTAGGCAGCTTCATAGCGGGAATCCCGTACATCAGAAGACCCCCGGGGCGGTCGGCGCGTTCCACCACCTGAACGCGGATTCCCCGGCACGCGAGCTCCCAAGCGCAGGCAAGCCCGGCCGGCCCCGACCCCACCACACTCACCAGCGGAGCCTCGGGCGACGGCGCCGGCAGCGGATCGATGCCCCGCTCCCAGGCGTAATCGGCCAAAGCCCGCTCGTTATCATGTATAGTCACAGCATCCTCATTCAGGCCCAGATTGCAGGCCTGCTCGCAGGGAGACGGACAGACGCGGCCGGTAAACTCAGGAAATGGATTGGTCAGGAAAAGCCTGCCAGCCGCGTCGTCCCAGCGCCTGCGGAAAAGGAGGTCGTTGGTTTCAGGGATAAGGTTCTGCAAGGGGCAGCCGACGACGCGACGCCCCGGACTCAAAGCGATGCCGCTCTGGCAGAAGGCAACGCCGCAATTCATGCAACGGCTTGCCTGATCGCAACGCTCTTCGGTGCCAAGCGTCACAGTGATCTCGTCGTAATCGCACACCCGCTCTTCAGCAGGCCGCATACCGTTCGCCTTGCGGCCCAGTTTCAGGAATGCACCCACACGTCCCATTCAGACCGCCTCCCTCATCGCCTCGAAAGCCTTCTCGATCGCTTCCTCAGAATCGCAGCCATCGGCTTTGAGCTGCTCGATCAGCTCCATCATGCACCGGTACTCCCGCGGGATCACCTTAACGAAGCTGTCCACTAAGCGGTCGAACCGGTAGAGCATCATCACACCCAAGGGGCTCATGGTGGCTTCTACATGGGCTTCCAGAAGCTCGCGGATATGCTGGCGGTCGGTGTCATCAATGGGAAGCAGCTCCACCATATCGCTGTTGCAACGCTCGGAGAGGCTGTGATCCTCGTCGAATACATAGGCCACACCACCGCTCATGCCGGCGGCGAAGTTCAATCCCACCTCACCTAAGATGAGCACGGTGCCACCGGTCATGTACTCGCAACCGTTGTCACCCACGCCCTCTACCACAAGCGATGCCCCAGAATTGCGCGCCGCGAAGCGCTGACCGGCCAAGCCGTTCACATAACCGCACCCGGCCGTGGCGCCATAGAACGCCACATTGCCCACGATGATATTCTCCTCCGGGCGATAGGTGGCCCCAGGCGGCGGGGCCACAGCCACACTGCCCCCCGAAAGCCCCTTGCCGAAATAGTCATTGGCCTCACCGGCGATTGTCAGTGCGATGCCTCGGGGCAGGAAGGCGCCGAAGCTCATCCCCCCGGATCCCGTGCAATCGATGGCGATGGAGCCATCGGGAAGCCCCTCAGGATGGGCCGCGGTGACCACCGAACCGAGCATGGTGCCAACACAGCGGTTCACATTGGCGATGTCCGCATGGAAGCGCAGGGGCCGCAACTCCTCGCGCGCCTTGGCCGTGTAGGGGATGAACAGGGTTGCATCGAGCACCTTATCCAGGTCGTCAGGCACCCGGGCGCTGGCCAGGAAATGGAGGCAATGCGCTTCTGGGATGGCCTGGCCATAAACGACCTGAGGCTTTTCCAGCAGCGGAGCCAAATCCAAAAGCCGCGCCTTCCAGCTGAGAACGTCATGGGTCTGACGCAAGCACTGCACCTGGCCCACCATCTCATCCACAGTGGCGAAACCCAAAGAGGCCATGATGGAGCGCAGCTGCTCGGCCACGAGCATCATGAAACTCACCACGTACTCGGGCTTGCCTCTGAAGCAGCGGCGCAGCCTGCCATTCTGAGTGGCGATGCCCACCGGGCACGTATCCTGCTGGCAATCACGCTGCATGAGGCAACCCATGGCGATGAGCGGCATGGTGGCAAAGCCGAACTCCTCGGCGCCCAGAAGGCAGGCAACCGCCACATCGCGGCCGTCCATAAGCTTCCCGTCGGCCTCCAAGACCACCCGGGAGCGCAGCCCGTTGCGCACGAGGGTCTGCTGAGTCTCGGCGAGACCCATCTCCAAGGGCAGCCCCGCATGATGGATGGAATCGCGGGGAGCCGCACCGGTGCCCCCGTTGGCCCCCGAGATGAGGATCTTATGGGCGCCGCCCTTCGCCACGCCGGTGGCAATGGTGCCCACGCCGGATTCCGAGACCAGCTTCACCGATACCCGAGCTTCGGGATTGGCGTTCTTCAGATCGAAGATGAGCTCGGCTAAGTCCTCGATGGAATAGATGTCATGGTGGGGCGGCGGCGAGATGAGGCCGATGCCGGGAGTGCAGCGGCGCGTGCGGGCGATCCAAGGCCACACCTTGCTACCAGGCAGATGCCCCCCTTCACCCGGCTTGGCACCCTGAGCCATCTTGATCTGCAGCTCCTGAGCGCTTCGCAGATAGCGGCTGGTCACGCCGAAGCGCCCCGAGGCGATCTGCTTGATGGCCGACTTGCGGCTGTCGCCATTGGGCAGCGGCATCTCCCGGGCGGGGTCTTCGCCGCCCTCGCCGGAATTGGAGCGGCCGCCCAGGCGATTCATGGCGATGGCCAGGCACTCGTGGGCCTCTTTCGAAATGGAGCCGTAACTCATGGCACCGGTATTGAAACGCTTCACGATGCTCTCGGCGCCCTCCACCTGCTCAAGGGGAATCGCGGGCCGGTCAGGAGTGAATTCCAGGAGGTCGCGCAAGACCACCGTGCGCCCAGGGCGATGGACCGCGCAGCTGTATTCTTGGAACAGCTGCGGGCTCTCCTCACGGACGGCTTGCTGCAACAATGTGATGACCTGCGGCGTTATAAGATGCTCCTCGCCCCGCGGACGCCAAGCGGTGATCCCCGAGCTCGGAAGCTGGTCAGGGGCGGCCGAGCGGCGCTGGGCGCAAGCAGCTTCGTAGCGCTCATCGCATTCCCGCTGCAGGTCGTCGATGGAAAGCCCCCCGATGCGGCTCACCGTGCCCGTGAAATGCGCGTTTACGAGTTCTTCGGATAGCCCCACCGCCTCGAATATCTGGGCGGCATGGTAGCCCTGCATGGAGGAGATGCCCATCTTCGACATAATGGAGACGATCCCCGATAAAAGAGCCCGGTTGTAGCGGCGGGCGCCCTCTTCGCCATCCACGGAGATCACGCCGCGCTCGGCCATGGAGCGGATGCTATCGTGGGCGAGGTAAGGGTAGATCCCCGAGGCGGAGTAACCCACCAGGGTGGCGAAATCGTGCGGCGTCACGGCATCGCCGCATTCCACGATGATGTCGGCCTTGGTGCGAAGCCCGCAGCGCAACAGGCGGTTGTGCACGCTTGCCACCGCCAAAAGCGAGGGCATGGGGACCTCACCTTCCCCCACGCGGTCGCTTAAAGCCAGGATGTTCGCGCCGTCCCGCACCGCATCCTCAGCCTGGGTGCAGAGCTCCTCCAAGGCATCCCCCAATGCCCCCGGTCGCTCACCGGCGCCGTATACGGCCCGGAGCCGGCAGGATCTGAACCCTTTGCGCCGCATGGATGCAAGCGCCGAGAACGACTGGCGATCGAGCAGCGGGCTCTCTAGGCGTACCAAGCGGCAGTTGGTTCGGGCATCCTCCAGGAGATTGCCGTGATTGCCCAGGTAAAGCAAAGTGGAGGTGAGATAGGATTCCCGCAGCGCGTCAATGGGCGGATTCGTCACCTGGGCGAATAGCTGATTGAAGTAATGAAAGAAGCGCCGGGGCCGCGATGAAAGGCAGGCCAGGGGCGTGTCCTCCCCCATGGAAGCCAGGGGCACCGTGCCGCTTTCGGCCATGGGGATGACCGCTTCTTCCATGTCGTCGAAGAAAAGCCCGTGAACTGCCTGGCGCTCGCTCAGGCTACAGGAATCATCGGGCTCGCCGGGCTGCTCTCCTAAGGGGCCTTCCATGAGGTCTTCCAAAGACAGGCTCTCGGCTTCGATCCAAGAACCGTAGGGCTTCTCGTTGGCCAGGGCATCTTTTATCTCGTTGTCGAAGAGCACCCGACCCTCGCCTGGGTCCACTAAGAGCATCTGGCCCGGCCCCAGGCTCCCGGCCACCAGTATGGAAGCGGGATCCACATCGAGGGCGCCCACTTCGCTGGCAAGGATGAGCCGGTCATCAGCGGTTACATAGTAGCGCGCCGGCCGCAAGCCGTTGCGGTCGATGACAGCCCCGGTCACCACGCCGTCACTGAAGGCGACCGCCGCCGGGCCCTCCCAGGCCTCGGTGAGCATGGATTGATACTGGTCCCAAGCGCTGCGCTTGGCCGAAAGGGTGCGGTTCTTATCCCAAGGCTCGGGCAGAAGCATGGACACTGCCCGCACCAACGGCCGCCCGTTCATGGCAATGAACTCCAGCATGTTGTCCAACATGGCCGAATCCGACCCCTCGCCGCCGAAGATGGGAAGCACCTTCTCCAGATCCTCGCCCATAACCGGCGAATAGAGATGGGGTTCACTCGCCCGAGCCCAATTGACGTTGCAGCGCAGGGTATTGATCTCGCCGTTATGGACGATATAACGGTTGGGATGGGCCCGCTCCCAAGATGGAGTGGTGTTGGTGGAATAGCGGGAGTGGACCAAGGCGATGGCCGTCTCGAAGGAGGCATCGTCCAAGTCGCGGAAGAAGCCGCGCATCTGGGTGGACACGAGCATGCCCTTGTACACGATGGTGCGTGCGCTCATGGAACATATATAGAAGAGCTTGCCAGCAAGCGCGGGCGAAGCGGAAACGAGCTTCTCTATGGTGCGGCGGCAGACATAGAGGCGCCGCTCGAAATCCTGGCCGCAACTGACGTCTTCGGGCCGCCCCAAGAAAGCCTGCTTGATGGCGGGCATGCACTCCAGCGCCACCGCACCCAGATCATGCGGGTCGGTGGGAACATCGCGCCAGAACAAAAGCGGCAGGCCCTCACGGGCACACCCTTCCTCGAAAAGCGCCATCACGGCTTTCTGCCCTTCTTCATCAGGGGGGAGAAAGAGCATGGCAACGCCGTAGTCCCCTTCGTCGGGCAGGAGGCTGCCGCATTTCTGGGCCTCTTTGCGGAAGAACCTATGGGGGATCTGCAGCAGGATGCCAGCCCCATCACCCGTGTTCTTCTCCAAGCCCACGCCACCGCGATGCTCCAGATTCACCAGCACCGAAAGCGCATCGTCCACCATCTGGTGGGTGCGCAGACCGCGCAGGTGAGCCAAGGCACCGATGCCGCAGGCGTCGTGCTCGAATCGCGACCGATACATCGTGGGTGCGCTGGGTGCGCTGGGTGCGCTTCGCGGCGCCCCGAAACCGACCTCTTCAGGCATAATCCGACCTTCCTTTAATCTCTGACCGCCTTCATTGTAGGAAGCATCCATGTCCCTGCGGTTTCATCCATGTTTCCGAAAGGTTAATTGTGAGCGGACATGCTTGGCCCCGAAGCCTTGGTCAGGTTGTGGTTAAATGCTAGGAAACGGAAACAGCAAGGAGAGCGCCGCCATGGATACCAACGAGATGCAGCTGGATTATCGTCTGCGCTGGCTCGATTTCGACCGCTTCAACCGCCTGCGACCCACAGCTGTGCTGGACCTGCTCCAAGATATAGCCACGGTGCAAGCCCAAGACATGGGCATCGGGTATGAGGCCATGAAAGCAAAAGGGGTATTTTGGGCTTTGGTGCGCATCAAATACCAGATGGTAAGCCAACCCACCCATCACCAGCGGGTGCACGTGCGCACATGGCCCCACAGCCCCTCGCGCTTCTCGTTCCAGCGGGATTACCGGATCCTCAGCGAAGAGGGGGAGGTGCTGGTGAACGCCACTTCCGAGTGGGTGCTGATGAATCGCGATGACCGCAAGTTCGCCCGGGTGAGCGATATCTACACAGCTGAGGATCATTTCATCGACGACCGCGCTTTCGCGGAGAAGCCGAAGAAGATCATCTGGCCCGGAAGCGAAAGCGGAAACGGTGAGCCTTTCACGGTGATCCCGCAGTTCAGCAACATAGACCAGAACGGCCATGTGAACAACAGCTGCTATCCGGGATTCGTGATGGATGCCCTGAATCCCCCGGCCGAGCGCATATTGCAGTCGCTTCAGATAGACTTCCGCCATGAGGCGGTCCAAGGCATGGCCCTTTCCATCCACCTACGCGACAACGGCGCCGCCACGGTGGCCCAAGGAGTGCGCGCCGATGGCGAAGTGGCTTTCAACTGCCTGATCGAGTGGGCCTGAAGCAGAAAGGGAGGCTGCAGGATGGCACGGGAATCCCTCAAAGCGAAGAAGGAGCGGGCGCTGGAGGTCTGCATGCGCATGGAGGAGCACTATGGCGACCCGTCTCCGGCCTTGGATTTCGGCGGGGATCCCTTTCGGCTCACCATCGCCGTGCTGCTTTCGGCCCAAACCACCGATGCAGCGGTGAACAAGGTCACGCCCGAGCTTTGGAAGCGCTACCCCACCATTCAGGATCTGGCCAACGCCAGCGAGGCAGATGTGGCCGAGATAATCCGCACCATCGGGTTTTTCCGCACCAAGGCGGCTAATACCATAAAATGCGCCCAGACCATCCTTGCCGAATACGGCGGTCAGGTGCCCCAATCCATGGAAGAGCTCCAAAAGCTGCCCGGCGTTGGCCGCAAAACGGCGAATATCGTGATGAACGTGGGATTCGGCGTGGTGGAGGGCATCGCTGTGGACACCCATGTGTTCCGCATCGCCCACCGGCTGAAGCTCTCCAATGCCAAGGACCCCTCGGGTACCGAGCTTGACCTGCTGAAAGAAATACCCGAGGAGCTTTGGGGGCCGGTCAACCACCAGTGGATCCACTTCGGACGGGAGATCTGCACCGCACAACGCCCCAAATGCGAGGAGTGCTTCCTCGCGGATATCTGCCCGAGCTTCGGCAAGGTGGAATCGGCCGAGATGGCCGCTGCCAAATCCAAGGAGAAGAAGGCGAAGGCTGCGGCGAAGCGCAAGAAGAGATCTTAGGCTGGGTCCCTTAAGCCGTACGGCTGCTGAAAGCCTCCACCGGCACATCGAAGCGAAGAGCGCCTTCAAGCTGGGCCAATCCCTCCAAGGAGAGGCTTTGCCGGGCAGAACCGTTCAAGGATCGGTTGCGCTCAAACCAACTGGGGCCGAAAGGATCGCTGTCACAACAACCTATGCAGGGCGCGCCGGCATAAACGCACCAGCTGCGCCGGTTGTTCCAAAGCGTGATCCCGCAAAGAGCCTGGGTTTGCGGCCCACGGCACCCTAAGGGATAAAGGCATAAGCCGGCATGCGCCTCGGGCGAATCCAATGCGAAGGCGAACTCCCCACGCTCGAAACACCCTTTCCGGGAGCAATTCTCGTGGACGCTATCGCGGAAAAGCCCAAAGGGCTTGTTTTCCGCATCCAAGCAAGGTGCATCCACCCCTTGGAGCAAAACGAGATTCACGAGCACCGTCATGAGCCAATCGGGATTGGCGGGGCAACCGGGGATATTGATGACCGGCGTGGTTATGCCACGGGTTTTCAGATAGCTTTGCACCCCTTGGGCCTGGGGCACATTGGAGCCTGCCGCCATCCAGCCGCCGTTCACCGCACACGACCCCAAAGCGATCACCGCATCGGCGCTTTGAGCGGCGCAGGCGAGATGATCGATGCCCGGCGCGTCGGCAGCGCGGAGGGAATGACCGTCGAAGGCCAAGGTGATGGCGCCTTCATAGATGAGCAGGTAGCCGCCTGCTGCGATGGCCGCATCCTTGGCGGCCTCCACCGAATGGCCGGCACCGGCCGCCAGCATGTCGGAATAATCCAAGGATACAAGATCCAGGATGACCGCGGCGATGCCGGGCGCGGCCAGCTGATTGAACGATTCCGTGCACCCGGAGCAAGAGGCGCCTTCAAGCCAAACCACCGGATAATGCTCCCCTTTTTGAGCAGCGAGCACCGTGGCGTCAAGGGCCTGAGCCACCCGAGGCGCGTCGGTTTCGGGCAAGCCCGCTGCCACCGCAACGCTACCGCAAAGATCCAAGTACTCATCAGCAGTGAATCCCCGCTGCTCAAGTGCCTGTTCCATGGTTGTGGCCAAGCCGCGCCCTCGCCTTCCCGTCCGTCGGATGCCTATCGGTCCCATTGTCGCACAACCCGCCGCCCTCGCTGCGGAGAAACCGAAGCGCCGTATCCCCAGCCTGTCCAGAAGGCCGCCCAAAGCCAATGCCCCCTCCCCTGTTGCTCCCAGCAACTTCCAGGCTTTACAATGCATCCGAGCAAAACAGACCGCAGCGAAGGAGAATCCATGACCGAAGCGCCATCCATTGCCTACCTGGGCCCCGAAGGCACCTACTCCAACGAGGCGGCCATCGCCTTTGCCCAGAAGATGGGAGAGCCCGATGCCCAGCTGGTCCCCTGCCCGTCGTTCACCGAGGTGTTCGAGGCGGTGGACCGCGGCCTGTGCACCTACGGCGTGGTCGCTACCGAAAACTCCCTGGAAGGACCCGTCACTGCAACCTTGGACAACTTCGCATTCCAAAGCTCTGCGATCATCTTGGGGGTTCATGTGGTGGACATCCATCATTGCCTGATCGTGAATCCGCAATCGGACCTTTCCCAGGTCACCACCGTGGCCTCCCACAGCCAGGGGCTCGGTCAGTGCCGGCGCTTCATCGCGCGCTCGCTGCCTAACGCCGCAACCGTCAGCACCCCATCCACGGCCGATAGCGTAAGGCTGGCCATGGAAGATCCCACCGTTGCCGCCATCGCCACCGCCTACGCCGCCGAGCTTCAAGGCGCGAAAGTGATCGAGGCGGGCATAGAGGACCGGCTGGGCGACCAGACATCCTTCGCCCTCATCGGGCGCCCCGGCACACCTTCGCCGTTCACGGGTGACTCTTACAAGACAAGCGTAGCCCTCTTCCTGCAGGCCGACCGCGCCGGAGCCCTGCTGATGATCCTCTCGGAATTCGCCTATGCGGGCATCAACATCACGATGATCCAATCGCGCCCCACCAAGCAGGCCTTGGGCGACTACATGTTCTTCCTGGATCTGGAAGGTCGCACCGACGACCCGGCCCTGCAAACGGCGCTCAACTGCCTGCGCATGAAGCTGCGCGAGGTGAAGGTGCTGGGCTCCTACCCGGTAGATTAGGAAACGAGGCGCTCTCCGCTGCAGCGGAAGAACCCTTCGCGGGAAAGCTCGGCCACCAAAGCATCGAAGGCCTCCCCGCTTAAGGCCGGTCTCCCCTCGGATGCCTCGAAATCGTTTAAGGCCGAAAGCGCCTCGGATGCGGCGATGCCCTCCGGCGTTGCCAAAACGAGCTTCAAAAGGAAGCTCCGCTTCTCGCGATGGGACCCCTTGAAAGCGCTCTGGCGCGCGTAGTGCTTGGAGCGCCGCGACGGGTTCACTCCCTGGGATTTCAGATGCGCACCCAAATCAAGCAGGCCGTAATACCACGTGCGCGGGTCCTTTCGGGGGCACGTGTCCTCCACATAAGGGATGAGCTGCTTGTCTGCAACGGCTTGCTCATCGGGGAAGAGCTCGTGGAGGAAAACCGAGCGCACGTTGGTCTCCAAATAGACCGCCGGCTCGTTGTGGGCGAACACCCGCACGCCGGCAGCAGTGGCTGGTCCAATGCCCGGTAAGGCCAGCAGACCCTCGTAATCTTGCGGAAGCTGGCCGTCACAGTGCTCGGCGCAGAACTCCGCCGCCCGCTTGAGCGCCAAGGCCCGGCGGTTGTAGCCCAAGCCCTGCCAGACCTCAAGCACCGTTGCCGTATCGGCGGCAGCCAAGGCATCCAGGCTGGGGAAAAGCTCAAGCCATCGGGGCCAATAGCGCAGCACGCGGCTCACCTGAGTCTGCTGCAGCATCACTTCGGAGACCAGCACCCCATAGGGGTCATCGATCCCTCGCCAAGGCAGCGACCGGTAAAGCCCTGGGGCCTGGGAGGAAACGCCTTCGATGAACTCCTCACGGCTTTGGGCCGCAGCGGCCCAAAGGTCGTGGGATGCGCCGTGGGACACAGAACCTGCCGCAGATCTTGCCATTGATTGCGCTAGGACGAGAGGCCGCCAGTACCGTCGATCAGATCCTCCAGGGAGTCGAGCCCCTGGCGGAATTCCTCGATGATCTGATCTTCGATGGCCTTGTATTCCGCCGAATCCACCGCATGGCAGGCGGCCAGCTTGTCGTAGACGTTTTGCGGGGTAACCGCCACGAACATGCGCTGGATGAGCCCCAGCTTGTAGGCTTCCTCGATGGCCTCGCGAGCCGTCATATGGATGTCATAGCGGGCAAGGCCCCGGGAAAGCTTGGTCAGCATGCCCTTATCCAACATGCGCATGGAAGGATGCTCGGCCATGATTTGGCCCCAGATGGCCTCGCGCTCGGCCGCGGTGGGATTGCTGATGTCGATCACCGTGAGCGGCTCCAGCAGCTCATAGAAGAACGGCTCCACCTCACCGGTCGTAGTTGCCGTGGCGAAGACGTACACGTTGGGGTCTTCCACCGCGGAGCGAATGAGGCTCACCGCCTCCCGAGCGCCCCGGGAGATATTCGCCATCATGAAGCCGCCGATGCCTTCCATGGCCTCTGGCGCGCTGGGCAAAACCCACATATCCAAGTCGTCAAGCACCAAGATGCCCGGCCCTTCGAAGCGGTTCTGGGCGTGATTCATCCGCGGGCGATTGCTGTTCATGGTGGAAACGCAAAGCACCGGCATGCCCTGGATGTTCTCTTCCATGGACATGCGCAAAGCCGGCAGGGCTATCTCGCCCATGGTTGCCTCCAAGAACCGAGTGGCGTCCTCGATGGCCGGGGCGCGGAAAAGCACCGAGTCCAAAGCGGGCATGGTCGCAAGGCCATGGCGGGCGTTGAGCATGCCCACGAAGTTTTGGAATGCCCGGTCACGCTGCAAGCCGATGCCGAAATCGCGCATGATGGAGATCGCCTCGTCATAGCCTACCAGGTTGCGATAGGTCAGCGGCTCCACCTTCGGTCGCTCCTCATTGGGCATCGCGGCAAGCTCTGCGTCCTTCTCACCGGCGGCTTGCTGCTCTGATTCCTGGGAGTTGCGCACCGCATCGGTGAGCGCGTCGGTGGCAGCGCTTATCTGCTCGTGGATACCCGCCAGAAGCGATGTCGCCGCAGGGCCCAGCGCCACGGAATCGGGTGTCGCAGAATCGGATGCTTGCTCCTCATCTGCGCTTTGAGCAGCACGGTCCTTGTCCAGCGTGAAGGAAAACGCCCCCGAACCATCGTTGGTGGCGGCATGGTAGCTAGTGCCCACCGAACTCGTTTCAAGCATGTCATAAGGGTTGAACCCGTCCACACTGGCCACGCCGAAGCCCAGCTTCCCAGCCGGACCGTGCTTCTTCGCGGCGGTAGTGGGCTCGAAGCGCGCATCCGCCTCATGTTCTTGAAGTGCTTCGCCTGCGGAGACGACTGCGGACTCATCAGCTGCCGCAGGGGCGCCCTCACCTTCCGCAACTGCGGCCGCGGCAGGCGCAACAGGCGCATCGTTCGTTTCTTCCCTCGGCTCCCGCTTGAGCGCGCCTAAAGACGGCAGGGAGATGGATTCCACCTTCATGACCGAGCCATTGGGGCCCATGAGATCCTGGGAGATCATGTTGGCCATGTCTTCCAGCTCCTCGCGGGTGAAGCCGAACTCCTCCAGACGGTCCAGCGCCAAGTCCTGGAGTTCTGCCGCATAGGAGGCTATCTCGTCGGGCATGAGGAACGGCTCGAGCTTCTCGAAGACGTACTCGGCCATGGAGCGCTCTTTGAGATCGCAGGCCAGATGCCACGCCTCATGGAGCCCCGAGAAAGCCATGCCATCGGGGATGGAAGGGTCTGCCACCGCCATCTCGTAAGCCGCCAGATACAGGTACATGCCCAAAACCAGGTCGCCCGCCTCACAGGCCTGAGCGGCGCGTTTCAGGTAATCATCGTAGGATTCGCTGCAATTGTTCTGGTTGGGTCCATCGCTTCCGCGGTACTTGTCCATCATCGCCCAACCTCCTTTTCTCCTGTGCATATCAGCTGTTGTTCAAAAGGATTATCGCATGGATGGCAGCCGGATGTGGCCCGAGCACCCATTCGTTTCCGTTAGTTCACTTGTTCCCCAGAATCTCCCGGCATGGCCCGCATAGCGCCCAGTCGGCAAGGCTCATGCCTCCTTGGGCACGTCCATCTCCCAATCCAGGATGGGCCATCCGTGCTCTTTGGCGTATTTCTTCAGGCCGCTGTTGGGCGAGACGGCGAAGGGATGCTCGGCGGCGGCCAGCAGCGGGATATCGGAATGGTGGTCGCCGTACGCGTAGGCGAGTTCCCAGCGCCCCTCGCCGAAGCGCCCATCGCACCAATGGCGCAAGGCGATGAGCTTCTCTTCTCCCTCGATGGGACGACCCTCCACTTCCCGGGTATAGGTGCCGTCTTCCCGGGTGCGCATGCGCGTGGAGATCTGATGCTGGAAGGGATGGTGCTCCAGGGCCCGCTTCACGATGGGCTCGAAAGACGCCGAAACCACGACCACCTCGCAGCCTTCCTCAGCCCGAGCCCGCATGGCCGCATCGGCTTCGGGGCGGAAGCGCCGAGCGATGTGCTTGTCGTAGAAATCGGCCAAGTAGCCGTCCACTTCCTCTTGGGGCAAGCCGTCAAAGGCCGAGAACACCTTGCCGCGCACCCACGCCTCGTTCTGGGGAAGGTGCCATTTGTAGGCAAGGCCCCAAAATCCGATCTTCAAAGACGTGAGCGGCGAGAGCTTCCGTTCCAAGATGAGGCGGTTCACCAGGCGTGTGGGCGAGCTTCCCTCGATGGAAGTGCCATCGAAATCGAAGACCGCCACCTTCACTTTTTTATCTGTGCCGTTATCCATACGGGCACCATTCTACCAGGAGCCTAGGCGAACTGGGAATTGTAAAGCGCCGCATAATCGCCATCTTGAGCCAAAAGCTCCTCATGGGTCCCCTGCTCCACTATGTCCCCGTCGCGAATCACCAAGATGAGATCGGCATCGCGGATGGTGGAGAGGCGATGGGCGATGACGAAGGAGGTGCGGTCGGCCATAAGCGCATCCATGGCCGCCTGGATGCGCTCCTCGGTGCGCGTGTCCACCGAACTTGTGGCCTCATCAAGCACCAGCATGAAGCGGTTGGCCAAAAATGCGCGGGCGATGGTGAGCAGCTGGCGCTGACCAGCGCTTATGTTGCTCGCCTCCTCGTTGATCACGGAATCATATCCGCCAGGGAGCGTCTCGATGAAGTGCTCGGCGAAGGCGCGACGAGCCGCCTCGCGCACTTCCTCGTCGGTGGCATCGGGCTTGCCATAGGCGATGTTATCGCGGATGGTGCCATGGAAAAGCCAGGTGTCTTGAAGCACCATGCCGAAAAGCGCGCGCACCTTCTCGCGGGGTATCTCGCGGATGTCCACACCGCCGATGCGGATGGCACCGCCCTGGACGTCGTAGAAGCGCATGAGCAGTTTAACCAGGGTGGTCTTGCCGGCTCCGGTGGGGCCTACGAAAGCAACGGTCTGGCCTGCGGCAACCGTGGCCGTGAAATCCTTGATGACCGGCTTTTCCGGGTCGTAGCCAAAGCGCACATGGTCGAATTCCACGGTGCAACGCAAGTCCTCCTCGCTGATACCCTCGCGGGCATCTTCGTCGGTCTCATCCGGGGCATCCAGAAATTCGAAGACGCGCTCGGCGGCGGCCGCCATGGACTGGAGCACATTGCTCACCTGGGCAAGCGAGGTTATAGGCTGGGTGAAATTCTTCACATATTGGATGAACGCCTGGATATCGCCCACGGTGATGACGCCCTGAACGGCGAAGATTGACCCCAGAATGGCCACCGCCACATACCCGAGGTTGCTCACCAGATCCATCACCGGGCGCATGAGCCCCGAGAGGAATTGGGAGCGCCAAGCACTCTCGTAAAGCCGGGAGTTTATCTCGTCGAACTCCCGCACCGCCGCATCCTCGCGGCCGAACGCCTTCACCACCCCATGGCCCGAGAACGTCTCCTCTATCTGGCCGTCAATGGCGCCCAGATTCGCCTGTTGGGCGTAGAAATGCTTTTGGGAGCGCTTCACGATGATGCGGATGAGCACCAGGGAGATCGGCGCGATGAGCAACGTGACCAGGGTCATCACCACGTTGATGTAGAACATGATGGCCACAACCCCCACAAGCGTCACCACCGAGCGCAAAAGCTCCGATATGCCCTGGTTCAGGTTCTGACCTAGGGTGTCCACGTCGTTGGTGATGCGCGAGAGCGTGTCGCCAGTGCTCGTCTTCTCAAAATAGCCCACCGGCAGCGAGTCGATCTTCTGGGCTATCTCGCGGCGCAGCTCATAGCAGGTTTTCTGGGAGACATAGGTGAGCACCCAGCCCTGGGCGAAGCTGCAAAGGGAGCTGGCGATATAGATGGCCAGCGTGGCCAACAGCACCGCCCCAATGGCGTTGAAGTCGATGGAGCCGGTGCCTGCCACCTTGGCTACAATGCCGTCGAAGAGCACCGTGGTGGCCGTGGACATGACCTTCGGGCCCACCACATTGAAGGCAGTGGAGCCCACGGCGAAGATGAGGGCTACGAACACCGCCGCTTTGAAACGGCCCAAGAAATGGATGAGCTTGCGTAGGGTGCCCTTGAAATCCCGGGGCTTCTCGGTGGGTATCATGCGGCCGCCGGGACCTCCGTGACGCCGGGGTCTGCGGGGCCGGGCAGCAACAGCCGCCATGGAGCGCTCTTGGGCCTCATCATGGGCGCTCATCGCCGCTCACTCCCTTCAGCCTCCGCGTGCTCGGCCGGATCCTCGCCCGTCATAAACGACGCCTCACGGGCAAGGGAGGCATCCAAGGCTTCTTCTTCACCGGCCAGAGCCTCCTCTATCTCTGCGGGCGAAAGCTGGGAGGCGGCTATCTCGCGATACTGGGGGCACTGGGATAAAAGCTCCCGGTGGGTTCCCAGCCCCACGATGCACCCATCCTCCAGCACCGCGATACGGCTCGCATGCATCACCGTGGCTATGCGCTGAGCCACGATGACCTGCGTGCGACCAGGCAACTCCTGAGCCAAGGCGCGGCGCAGGGCCGCATCGGTGCGATAATCCAAAGCCGAGAAGCAATCGTCGAACAGGAAAAGCCCCGCATCGGTGGCCAAGGCCCGGGCGATGGCCAGGCGCTGGCGCTGACCGCCGGACACATTGCTGCCGCCTTGGGTGATGGGGTGCTCAAGCCCATCCTGGGCGTCTTGGAGCAGCTCAGCGGCCTGAGCGATGGCGATAGCCTGGCGAAGCCGCTCATCGCTCGGGTCGTCCTCGCCGAACCCCACGTTGGAGCCGATGGTGCCCGAGAACAGAAACGAGCGCTGAGGTACATAACCCAGGCGCTTACGCAGGGAATCGAGGGGCCACTGGCGCACATCCACCCCATCCACGAGCACCGCTCCGCCGGTCACATCGTAGAAGCGCTCCACCAGCTTCAACAGGGTTGATTTCCCCGAACCGGTGGAGCCAATGATTGCGAAGGTCTGGCCGGGCTCAACCTTGAAGGAGATATGATGGAGCACGCACTCGCAGCCGTCCTCGTAGCAGAAATCCACATCGCGGAATTCCAATGATGCGCCGACACTGGCGGCCGGAAGCGCAGCCGGATGCGCCGGCTCGGTGATGGAGATAGGCGTTTTCAGCACCTCATCGACGCGCTGAGCGGCCACGTCGGCACGTGGGGCCATGATGGCCAACATGGAGAGCATGAGGAATCCCATGATGATCACCATGGAGTAGGTGATGAAGGCGATGAGGTCGCCGGTTTGCATGGTGCCGGAGTCTATCTCGCCGGCGCCGAACCACACGATGGCCACGGAGAGCAGATTCATGATGAGCATCATGAAGGGCATCATGGTCACCATGGCCCGGTTGGTGAACAGCTGGGTTCGCATCAGCTCGGTGCTCGCGGTATCGAAGCGCTTCTGCTCGGTCTCCTGGCGGCCGAAGGCGCGGATCACCGGCACGCCGGAGATCATCTCCCGGGATACCAGATTCACCCGGTCGATGAGCTTTTGCATGATGCGCATCTTGGGCATGACCGCGGCCATAAGGACCCCGATCACCACGAAGATCGCCAGGATGGCGAGACCGATGAGCCAACCCATGGAGATGTTCATCCGGGCCACCATGATGATGCCGCCGATGGCCAGGATGGGCGCATAGAGCACCATGCGCAAAAGCATGATGGACATCATCTGGATCTGTTGCACGTCGTTGGTACCGCGGGTTATGAGCGAGGCCGCGGAGAAACGCTGCACCTCGGCATCGGAAAACGCCATGACCTTGGAGAAAAACGCGCTGCGCAGATCGCGACCGATGGCAGCGCCCGTGCGGCTGGCGATGAAGCCCACGCAGGCCGAGATGACCATAGCTGCCAGAACGAACGCCATCATCTTCAGACCTGTGAGCACCAGATACCCCACCTGCATCGCGCCCATGTCGTAGCCCAGGTCCGCATACTCCTGACGCGCCGCGGCAACGCCCATCTGGCCGATGAGCCGCTCGTCGGCCTGAGCTGCCACCATGCCGTGGGCCTGGGCGAGCGGATAGGCCAGCATGGCGTCCAGCTCCTGGATGTGCGCGCGACCGTAATCGGTGAGCCGGTAGGTTTCGGTGGAGGCATCGTAGGTATAGGAGTCCTGGAAAAGCGCCTGGTCGAAGCCAGCCGCATCGGTGGCGGCAATGGCATCCCGCGTCCCGCTTGAAAGCTCATCGGCGGCTACGTGCTCCACCCCTGCTTGCTGGATGCCCACGTCCACAATCTGGGAGGTGTAATTGGGAAGCATGAGGTCGCAAAACGCCTGACCGATCAAGAGCACGAATACCAGCAGCACAGCGAGCTTGTGCTTTCCCAAGTATTTCAGCAGGCGCATGGAACCTCCTTTCCTTCCCTAGATTCTAGGCTGGCTTGCGGCAAAAGGGGTTCTAGCTTCGGAATGCGCCGCGTTTTCGCTGTGGAGCGGCGGCTTGAGGCGCTGAGCCGGCGTGCAAGCGATTCCGGAAGCCGTCTGCCGCAGGCGAGGATTCTGCGCTCCCCTCCTGGTCCCGATAGATTCCCCCTTCCCTTCCTCGATAGTTTCTCCCTTCCTATCCTCGGGAAAAGAAGATTGGTTCTGTCATTTTGGTTTTTAGGCAACAGCCCCTTTCCCAGTCTCGCTCATAGTGCGGGCTATGAGACAAGACAACGCATGCATCTGGATCCGGAGAACCATTGGCAACAACATCGCCCTTCTTCGGAAAGAGCGCCAACTTTCCCAATGCGAGCTGGCAAAACGCGCGGGCATTGATAACTCTTATCTCTGCCGCATGGAGAATGGAACGGCGAATTTCAGCCTCGATAAGCTCGTGAGCTGCGCCCAAGCCATGGATGTGCCGGTAGTTGAGCTTTTGCGCGGGCTCGATACCCTCACGCCGCGGGAGTACGAGGAACGCAGCGCCTATCACTATGCGGGAGTGCGCTACTTGTCAAAGTAACGTACAAATTAGCGAATCCCCCTTGCGTCAAGGGGAAAGGTCAAGTAATATAACCTACGCTGAAAACACGGGGTGTTAGCTCAGTTGGTTAGAGCGCCGGCCTGTCACGTCGGAGGTCGCGAGTTCAAGTCTCGTACATCCCGCCATTTGAAGCACCAGGCCAGCATTAGCTGGCCTTTTTATTAGGTAGCGCTCTGGCCGCCTGCGATGCGAAGCGCTTGCTCGATGCCCAATCGATTCCAACAGGCCGGATGCCAGGTATGGACTCGACAGAGGGGGACGACCATGGTTCTGGACAACAAGCTATCCTTGGCCGATTCCGCCGAGCTCGCCCGCGAGGAGGAGCGCATCTCGAAGGCGAAGGCACTCGGCCTCTTCGGCTCACATGAACTTGAGGAGTATGCTCCTGGATCGTTTGAAAGCCTCGCCTTCATCCATAAACGGCTTTTCGAAGATATCTATGACTTCGCCGGCAGGATTCGCACCGAAGATATCTCGAAAGGCGGGTTCAGATTCGCCTCTGTTCTCTACCTGCAAGAGTCGATTGAGAAGATAGAGAGCATGCCGCAGTCGACATTCGAGGAGATCGTCAGGAAATACGTTGAGATGAACGTGGCCCATCCATTCCGGGAGGGAAACGGGAGGAGCATGCGCATCTGGCTCGACCAGATACTTAAGGCGGAACTCGGCCAGGTGGTCGATTGGAGCCTGATTGACAAGCAGGATTATCTCCTTGCGATGGAGCGCAGCCCCATCAAGGATGTCGAAATCAAGGCATTGTTGAAGGATGCGCTTACGAACAAGATCGATGACCGGGAAGTCTACATGAAAGGCCTCGACGCCAGCTACGCCTACGAAGGAT
>CAZKKN010000035.1:0-16789 GCA_964553375.1 uncultured Eggerthellaceae bacterium
GGGCCTGGTCGGCGATAGCGCGGGTGATGGCTTGGCGAATCCACCACGTTGCATACGTGGAGAACTTAAAGCCCTTCTTGTAGTCGAACTTCTCAACGGCGCGGATGAGTCCCAGATTGCCCTCTTGGATGAGGTCCAGGAAAAGCATGCCGCGGCCTACATAGCGCTTGGCAATGGAGACCACAAGGCGAAGGTTCGCCTCGATGAGCTGCTGTTTCGCGTCCAGACCCACCTGCTCGATGCGCCCGAGGCGGCGGCTCTCACGACGAGTGAGCTCCTGACCCTCCTCTTCGGCGCGTTCCAGCTCCTCGGTGGCGGCAACCCCGGCTTCGATCTTCATGGCCAGGTCTATCTCCTCAGCGGCGGTGAGCAGGGGTACCTTGCCTATCTCCTTAAGGTACATGCGCACCGGGTCGCCCGTGAGCATGGTCACACTGCCCTCGTTGGCGCGGCGGCGCGATCCTTTGGCCTTGCTGCGACTGGACACCTTGGGCAGAACCACATCGCTTGCAGCTTTGAGCTCCTCTTCGGGGATGCCCTCCAGAAGCTCCTCATCGGACTCCCCCACGGAGACATCGTCGTCCTTGTCCATGGAAGCGCCATCGATCTCGTTTTCCGAAGTGGGTTCAGCCTCGGGCTCCTCGGCGAACTCGTCCACCTCTTCTTCGACCATCATCGGTTCAGACGAGCCCTCTTCCAGCAGCGCTTCCACTGCCTCAAGCGTCTCCGCGGGCTCGGGGATGGCCTTGTCGGCCTTTGCATCCTTCTTCGAAGCAGCCTTCTTGGCAGCAGGCTTTTTCGCCTCCGCCTTCTTCTCCGTGGCCTGCACTGGCGTTTTTTTCACTTCTTTGGCGCTCTTGGTATTCTCTTTTTTCGTTTTAGCCGTTGACCCTTTGGCTTTGGTCTTTGCGGGGGCCTTCTTGGTTTCTGTGGCCTTTGTCTGCTTGGCTGTTTTCGCCGCCGCCTTCGACTCTGCCGTCTTTTTGGTTGATGCCTTCGTTTTAGCTGGGGTTTTTGATGTCTTCGCTTCGGTCTTCTCTTGGGTATCAGCCACGCGATCGTCCTTCCGAAAACCTATCCTTTACCGTTTCTGCACTCTGGAATCGGGCGCAGAGATACAGCGAAAGAATATACCACGAAACGGCCTTGCGACGCAAGGGTTTTCAGGAGGTGAACGGCTGCGCTAACGCCACTGGGCATAGAGGCTCATCGATTCCTCCAATATCAGACCCTTCCCTGGTTGAACCCACACTCCCTCTCCGTCGGCTTGGGTATTCCATCCAGCGAACTCCCCTGAACCAGAAAACGGGCAGGGAGCGATCCAGACTTCCTCGTTCACATTGCCGTATTGCACCAAAGCCTCACCCGAGGCGCCGTTGGGATGATAAGTCAGGCTCAAAGCCGGTAGGGCGACCTGCCAACGCAGGGAGCCCACCGCCCACGGGAAGGCCACCGAGGCAGGAACGCTTTGCGCACGGCCATTGGCGAGATCAAGCTCCAGCGCATCGCTGGTGCGCACCCACCAAAGAGGATCGCACGTATCTGCCTTGAAGCCCTCCTCTGCAAGGGAGCCATAGGTGAGCACCTGGCCCCCCGGGGCCCTCAAGCTGAAATCCAGCCAGGGAATCCGGGAATCCTCATCGGAGGCTCCTTCCAAAGAAAGCGCTTCCAGGGCAATTACCTCATCGCCTTCGTTCTCAAGGGACAGAGGGCTTTCACCACCGGCGGAGATGGATCCATCGCTGTGGAGGTCTAACGGCAGCACCGTAGGTACGGAGAACTCCATTTGCACCGGTTCCCACTGGGCATAGAGGGTCGTGTCCGCCGTTGGCATGAACTCGTCCCCTGGTCCCGCGTTTAAACCAGACCCATCGGAAGAGGCGCTCCACCCGACGAATCGAAAGCCTGGACGGGTGCAAGAAGGAGGGGCCATCGTGCACGGAGAGCCATTGCTGATCCGTTCACTCACCGGCGGCCCCTCACCTCCATTGCTGCTATAGGTCACCGTGAAGAAATCCGGAGCCCATTGGGCGGTCAGGGTGAATATGCCGCCGCTTTGGGAGGTGAGATTCATCACGTGCTGACCATCGCTGTAGGTGCGTCCATCAGAGCCGCGCCACCCAATGAAATGGTGGTCGCTTTTCAGGAATCCAAGGCTTGCCAGGTTATAGCCAAGGCCATATTGGTGACGCTGGCTTTCCATGGCCCCTTCCGTCGCCCCTCCCCCGTCATAGCGCACTTCGTAGTACTTGATCCCATAGAAGCAGGGGCCCTCAGCGGAATAGCCCGAAAGCCAGGAGTCCGGGCTATAGGTATGGATGGAGCTGGAGCGTTGATAGTGACGGTGGATCGGGATGCCTTGGGCGTCATCGCTGTAAAACGCCACGCCTTTCTTCACCCACTCCGTCAGATTGTTGTATTCCGCTACGTTGCGCGTAAACACCCACTGCACCGGCTCATAAGGATTCTGAGCGCAATAGACGGGCGTGCCAGAAGAGGTGGGAACCGTGGCCAGGGCGCAATTGCACCAATAGCCGGAGGGTGCCCAAGATCCATTGGAGAGGAAACCATGGCCCCCATAGTTGTATAGGTAGATGGTTTGGGTGGTGGTTGAGGAAGTGCGAGCACGGATGGGATCGGGCGACCGCTGACCGGCCGGCTCGCCGGTGAGCTGGTCTGCCCACTGCGCCACCAGGGTGATCTCGTTGGATTCGTCAGCGAAACTGGGAAGGGTCATCGGCCCTTGCCAGCCTTCGGGCAGATCAGCCAGCGGCCATGCGAGATTCGTGAGCTCTTGGCCATCGGGCAGTATCACCGCCTCAAGAAACGTAGACGCAGGCAGAGCGGTCTTCCATCCCGCGAACCGGTATCCCTCCCGCTTGAAGCTGCAGGGTGGCAGGGTTGTGACCACATCTTCTCCGTACTTCAGCGTCACCGCAAGTGGTGCCATGGCACCGCTTGCCCCTCCCCCATCGAAGCGCACGGTATAGGACACGCTCAATGCCTCAGCAGATGCCTCCCCGCCCCTCGCGCCATAGGCATAGCCGCTCGCTGTACCGCAAAGCAGCATCACCGCCAGCCCCAAAAGCACTAAAGTGAGGAAGACCTCCGCGCAGCTTTGCCAGGAAATGCGTCGGCGCTTGGCGTTTCGGCCACAGGAATGCGAGGACCTAGGCATCTTTTCCCACCCCCGGGGTCACATACCAATTGATCTTCCCGAAAGCGACCTCTTCTACCAGGTCAAGACCTGTATTGGCGATGGCACCGCTGAACTCGAGCTCCACCCGGTCGGCAGTACCCTCCGAAGCCCGAGCCGCCATGTTCCAGACGCTCGGCTTGGAGACGGGCGATTTCGCAAGATAATCCACCGCATTAAGCCGGTCGGCGTGAGGTCCCACATTCAGCGACAGGCTGTTCGCCGTGGGAGAAACGGTCGCGTCAGCCACAAGCGTCCAAGGAGCCAGGGACTGGATCGCCATGGACGACACATGGACGGGGTATTGGGATTCGTTTTCCAGATACACCGCCGCAGGGCTGGGACCGGTGAGCGTCCCATCGGAGGCAACGGAGAAATCCACGCGGGTGGGCACCGTGAAAGCCAGATTATCACCCAGGCCATCCCCATCGGCATCGGGGTTGGCGAATTCCCCCGCGGCATCACTGCCACCATACTCCCCACTGGCCGCCAGATGGAGCACGAGGCTGGTCTCACCGCTTCCCGTCTGCTCCGCGAAGGCGGCGGGCACGGCCGCCGAGGTGGCGGCTACCGCCCCGCCCAAGAGTATCGCTGCGGCCTTCCTTGCAAGATTCCTCGATCCAATCGCATCCATGTTGCCTTCCTTTCCCTGGTTTTCCGTCCCTAAACGACTGACACCTCCACCGAAACCGGGTTGCCATGGTCGCGGCCATCGCCATCTACGGCATAGACCGTAACCGTGGCATCGCCTTTGGTCAGCCCCGGTGCCGTTACCTGTTCCAGCTTGCGCCCCGGATCCACCACGGCGCTTTTGAACACCGTGGCACCGTTTTGCTGGATCTCGAAGCGCTCGCCATAGCCATTGTTGGATGGCACCACCACGAAATTGATCCCCAAAGCCCCCGTTGCCTCATCCAGAGGGGGAGCCGGACGAAGGGATACGGTGATACGGCTTCTCTCCACCTCTTCATCAAGTGCGTGCTGCATCTCTTGGGAGCTCATGGAACCTTGGGGTATGAGACGCACCCCGGCAACGGACGCGGGGCGCAACACGCCCAACACCAGCACAGCCCCGAGAAGGAGCAGGGCCAATAGGAGCAGCAAGACCGCGGGAACCCAACGGGTATCCCTCTTGAGGGATCCGTAGTAGCGGCTCTTGTCTCCGAAATGCCCAAGGGATCGCTTCATGGTGGCACCTCCTAACGAAGAATCATGTTAGAAGGCGGGTATCCTCATTCGGACATACAGGTTGCACCACCGATTCCCGATTCGATTGCAGATTCCCATCCGTTTCTTCCAAGAATGTCAGGGAATCTTACAAGAAGTCGACGAGAATAGCCGCTACGCAGATGACGACCTGGGAAAACGCTTCTAAAGCAGGGAAAGGGGGTCGATATCCACCGCGATGTTGAAATCCTTTCGGGCCTTGCGCGCACGGAAGTAGGGCATGAGCACCGAAGCGATATCGGCCCGAGCCGGCGCTTTCACGAGCACATGCCAGCGATAGACGTTACGCAGCTTCTCAAGCACGCAAGGGCTTGCAGCGAGCACCTGCCAGCCATCGCCACCGTGATCGCGGATCACCTTCTCCAGGTCCGCCTGGAGGTTGCGGGCACCTTCGGCCACGGCGGTTTCGTGATTGCCCCAGATGAGGACGTTCGCCAAGGTGGCATAGGGCGGATAGCCCAGCGCCTTGCGCTTGGGAAGCTCCTCGCGCAGGAAGGACGAGCGATCATAGGCGGCAGCGGCGGCGATGGCGCAGGCATCGGCCTGGTAGGTCTGCACCATAACGAGCCCCTCCCACTGGGCCCGGCCGGCCCGACCCGCCACCTGCTGCACCAAATCGAATGTGCGTTCAGCGGCGCGGTAGTCGGGCAGATGCAGCTGGGTATCGGCATTGATCACGCCCACCAGCGTCACGTCTTCGAAATCCAGGCCCTTGGCTATCATCTGGGTGCCCAGGAGCACAGCGGCATCGGCACCTCCAAACGACTCAAGGAGTCGCTGATGGTCGCCTTTCCGCGCCGTGGTATCGGCATCCATGCGGATAACCGGCACCGGCCCGGGCAGACCGAACCCCTCTATGAGCATCGTGAGCTCGTCTTCCACGCGCTGGGTCCCCGCACCGAACATCTTCAGATACGGGCTTTGGCACTCAGGGCAGCGAGCAGGGACCTCCTGTTGAAAGCCGCAATGATGACAAAGGAGCCGGTGGCCCCGCTCATGATAGGTGAGCGATGTGGAACAGGAGGGGCAACTGGGCACAAAGCCGCAATCACGGCAAAGGAGGAATTTCGCGAAACCCCGCTGGTTCAACATGAGCACCGCCTTGCGACCAGCGGAAAGCGTCTTTTCCAAAGCGTCGCTGAGGGCGCGGCTGAACATGGAGCGCGACCCCTGGGAGAATTCCTGAGCCATGTCTATGACCTGCACCGGGGGAAGAGGGCGGCCATTGGCCCGAGCAGGCAGGCTCACGCGGCGCCAGCGCTCATCCCACCGGGCCGCATAGAGGCTTTCGATGGACGGGGTGGCAGATCCCAAAACCACCGTAGCCCCAGCGCGGGCCGCCATCATGAGGGCCACATCCCGAGCATGGTAGCGCGGGGCGTTCTCCTGCTTGTACGAGGTCTCGTGCTCCTCGTCTATCACGATGAGCCCCAGGTTCCTCAGGGGCGTGAAGAGGGCGCTGCGGGCACCCACCACCACTTGGGCTTCCCCCGAGCGGATGAAATCCCACTGGTCGTAGCGCTCACCATCGCTCATGCGCGAATGCATCACCGCCACCCGGTCGCCGAAGCGGCCGCGGAAGCGGGCGACGGTCTGAGGGGTGAGGGATATCTCCGGCACCAGGACGCAAGCGGTTCTCCCCTCGGCGAGCACCGCCTCGATGGCTTGGAGGTAAACCTCGGTCTTGCCCGAGCCGGTCACGCCATCCACCAGCACCACCGAGCCGTTGCGGGCCGCGCGCGCTTGGGCGATGGCTTCAAGGGCCTCCCGCTGACCAGCCGTAAGCTGGGGTCGCGGCTGCACCTGGCGCTCCCCTTCCCCCGACGCCATAGCGGGGCGCATGCGCCGGCGGCGCTCCAAAACGACCACGCCTTTCTTCTCCAGGGTGTTCAGCACCCCCGATACGGCGCCGAATTCGGCAGCCAGCTCGGCTGCGCGCAGCTCCCCGTTGCGCAATGCATCGATGATCTGCCTTTGCTTCACCGCATTCTTGCGCGGAACGAAGTCTTCGGCATTGGGGTCAAGCGCTACCCAGCGATCGTCTATGGGGGCCGTAGCAGGCTCAAGGAGCTCCCAGCCGCCATCGCGTCGCTTGCGCATGCGGGGCACACCACCGGGTGGGGTGAATAGCCGCACGCAGGAGGAAAGCGGTGCCAGATAGCGCTCCGAGAGCCATTGGGCGCAGGCAGCCCCCTCCTCATCGAAGTAGGGGGTGCTCACCACCTGGGAGATGAGCTTCAGCTTAGCTGGATCCATGGCAACAGGCCCTGAGGCCGCCTCTTCAAGGGCCACGACGAAGCCGATGACGCTTCGCGATCCCAAAGGCACCACAACGCAGCAGCCCACTTCGCAAAGCATATCCCCTTGCAGGTCATCGGGCACAAGATAGCTGTAGGCCTTATCCAGGGCCTGGGTTGGAACATCAAGGACGACGGAGGCGATCTTCATGATTGGAAGTATAGCCCACCTTTGCGAGCGCCTATGGGAGCGACCGCAGAATCGCCCCGCGGATAGCCCGGCCTTTTCGCGTTCTAGGAAGCGCAGGCCTCTTTCAGCGCCTCAACCTGATCGGTACGCTCCCAGGTGAACTCGGGAAGCTCTCGGCCGAAATGACCGTAATTCGAGGTCAGGCGATAGATGGGACGGCGCAGCTTCAGCGTGTCGATGATAGCGGCCGGTCGCAGGTCGAAGACGGACTTCACCGCATCCTCTATGGTCTTCTCGGGCACCGTGGCGGTACCGAAGGTGTTCACATATACGGAAAGCGGCCGGGCCACACCGATGGCATAGGCCAGCTGCACCTCGCAGCGGGAAGCGAGCCCAGCGGCAACGATGTTCTTGGCAACCCAGCGCGCGGCGTAGGCAGCCGAGCGGTCCACCTTGGTGCAGTCCTTGCCAGAGAAGGCCCCGCCGCCATGACGGCCCATACCGCCGTAGGTATCCACGATGATCTTGCGGCCCGTGAGCCCCGTGTCGCCCATGGGACCTCCCACCACGAAGCGGCCCGTGGGATTCACATAGATATCCGCGCCTTCCCACTGGATGCCCTCTGCCTCGAAGACCGGACGGATGACCTGGTCTATGAGGTCGCTTTTAATCCGGTCGTTGGTCACTTCGGGGGCGTGCTGGGTGGAGATGAGCACCTTCTCCACCGCCACCGGCTTGTCGTTTTCGTAGCGCACGGTGACCTGGGTCTTGCCGTCCGGGCGCAGATAGGGCAACGTGCCGTCCTTGCGCACCTCGGTCAACCGCTCGGCCAGGCGATGGGCCAAGAATATGGGCATGGGCATGAGGGTGGAGGTCTCATCGCAAGCGTAACCGAACATGATGCCCTGATCCCCGGCACCGATGCAATCGTAGGCGTCGTCTTTGGACGCCTGGCCCTGCTGCACCTCGAAGGATTCGTCAACCCCCTGGGCGATGTCTGCGGATTGGGAGTGCATGTAGTTGGAAACGGCGCAGGTTTCGGCATCGAAGCCCATATGGGAGCCCGTGTAACCCACTTCGCGGATCACATCGCGCACGATGGAATCCACATCCACGTAGGCCTGAGTGCGCACCTCGCCCATCACCGTGACGATACCGGTGGTGGTGAAGGTCTCTATGGCGCAGCGCACTTCATCCACATTCGCCGGAGTGCCGCTGCTCGGCGAGACGTAGTTCTCTTCCTGCAGCTGAGCCTCCTTGGTCAGAATCGCATCCAGCAGCGCATCGGATATCTGATCGCAAAGCTTATCAGGGTGCCCTTCGGTCACCGACTCGGATGTGAAGAGATAGGAATTGGATTCTGTCATCTTTGACCCTCACTTAATCGCACATGCCGCCCTCGGTGATGACTCGCCGGGCGGATTCTTTTCTTCCTGTCACAGTATAATGCCAATCCATAGAGTTTTTTCGACGAAAAAAGGGGAATAAGCCTCATATATTGAATCCTCCACAAATGTGGATTATATTGGGGAGGAACTCCCGATGCATCCCTGACCGAGTGAGGCGATTCTCCATGGCTATGACCACTTATGACCGCGACAAAACCGATCGCCGCGTAGTGAAAACACGCAAGGCCATCATGAGGGCCTTCGACACGCTCATCAGCCAAGGAGACATCACGAAGATAACCGTGAGCGCCATCGCCCGGGAAGCCGACATAGACCGCAAGACGTTCTATCTTCACTATCGGTCCGTTGACGAACTGGCCAATTACAAGGCTGAAGAATGCATAGAGCGGCTGCTCGGCGCCTTAAAGGAGCAGGGGTCCGATAAATCCGCCGAGGAGCGCGTGGATATCTTCCTCAACGAGCTCAATAGCATCTTCACCGAAAACGAGGTGGTCTACGCGAACATCGTGTCCCGAGTGTCCACCGATCAGATACTGGAGTATTTCTCCAACGCTGCCAAACCGGCTTTGAGCCATGTGGGCCTGGAGCTTGACTGGGAGGATGAGGAACTGCGCAGTAGGCTGCTCTTCTACATCGCGGGCATCTGGGCGCTCTACTCAAGCTGGCTGCGCAGCGACCGGGACCGCCCCATCGAAGAGGTTTCTTCCGCCGTGCGCCGCGCCATCTCCACCAGCCTTCTGGAGGACAGTCTGCTGAGTTAGGGCGGTCGGCTACGATGCTCGGCTAGGATCCGGGCCCGCAATCTCAGGCGCGAGATGCGCCCTTAGCCGCGCCGATAGCAGCAGGCGGTCATGAGGGCCACCGGCGTATCCAGTTCATCGGTCACGTGCACGGTATAGAATCCCAGGCTGCGGCCTGATTTATCCACCTCGGCGGTAGCGATGAGCTTCTCTCCTTTGGCAGCGCTCATGAACTCGATGCTGTGATAGACCGAGACCGTGGGCTCCTCCCCGATGTTGCAGGCCAAAGCCAAGGCGAAGTCAGCCAAGGTGAAGATCGCACCGCCCATCACGCCTCCCTGGGCGTTGCGATGCTTGTCGGTGATGTCGAACTCGGTCACGCCGTGGCCGCGGGATGCCTCCACGATGCGGCATCCACAGGCCTCGGTGGCGAAGCGGTCGTGGGAGAAAAACTCCTGATAATCCTCGAGGAGCAATCCGGCTTCGAGCATCTCAGAACACCTTCGCGATCACATTGGTGATACGGGCGAGCACCTGGGAGCGGTCCATGAGCACGATGGACTCGAACAGCGGCGGCGATACCATGTTGCCGCACACGGCCACGCGCAAGGGCTGCAAGAGGTTCTTCAGCTTCATGGCCAGCGGCTCGGCCAGGTCGCGGCATTGCTGTTCCAACAGCTCCGCCTCCCAGGGATTGTCCTGGCTACCGAGCACTTCGAAGCAAGCGCGCAGGGCCTCTTCGGCCATAGCTCCCTCTTTCCAAAATACCTTGTTCACGCTTTTCTCGTCCAGCTGGCAGCCGGTGCCCCAGAAAAGGAAAGCGAGCTTGGCGGGGATCTCGTCCAAGCGCGTCAGGCGCTCGATGACCAGAGGATAGAGCCCTTCGAACCAAGGGCGCTGATCACGGAAGAGGTCGGCTGCCCGAGCCAGAGCGTCCTCGGTTACCGTGAGGGGCTCGGGCTGCGGCGCATTGGGATCTGAGGGGTTGGCCGTGGGCACGATGGTCACGCCTTCGGGTGCCGAGAATCCCAAGGCCGCAGCCTCGATGAGCCAGGGTGCAGCTGCATCCGTCCACTGCTGCGGGCTGAGCTCGCGGATGTAGACGCCGTTCATCCAATCAAGCTTGGTCTCGTCGAAGATGGCGTCTTTCTTGGTCACCCGGTCCAAGCTGAACCGGCTGCAAAGCTCCTCACGGGAGATGATGGTGGTCTCCCCATCCAAAGACCAACCCAGAAGAGCCAGGAAGTTCACCATGGTATCGGAAAGATATCCCTGGTCGCGGTATTCTTCCACGCTGGTGGCCCCATGGCGCTTCGAGAGCTTCTTACCATCTGAACCCAAAATCATGGACAGGTGGGCGAACTGCGGGATGGGACGGCCTAGGGCCTCATAGATCAGGATCTGGCGCGGCGTGTTGGACAGGTGGTCATCGCCACGGATCACATGGGTGATCTCCATGTTCGCATCATCGCAGACCACGGCGAAGTTGTAGGTGGGCGTGCCGTCGCTGCGCATCACGATGAGGTCATCCATCACCTCGATGGGAAAGCTCATGGGGCCATACACCGCATCATCGAATTCCACCGGGCCGTGGCCGTCGGGCACCTTCAAGCGCCATACGTGGGCCTCCCCTGCGTCGATGCGCGCTTGGGCCTGGGCCGGATCCAGGTCGCGGCAGGTGCGGTCATAGCCGCTGTAGCCGCCTTCGGTCTTCTCGGCCGCCTCGCGCTTGGCATCGAGTTCCTCTTTGGTGCAAAAGCACGGATAGACCGCACCGCGTTCTTTCAGCAGCTCAAGGGCCTCATTATAGGTCTCCATGCGGTCCATCTGGAAATACGGCCCATACGGCCCTTCCACACCGGGCCCCTCGTCCCAATCGAGCCCAAGCCACTTCATGGCGTTCAAGATGATGGTGACGTTCTCCTCGGTAGAACGCTCGGGGTCGGTATCTTCGATGCGCAAGATGAAGTCGCCCTGGTTCGCCCGGGCGAATGCCCAGTTGAAGATGGCCGTGCGTGCACCGCCGATATGGAGCTTCCCCGTGGGGGAAGGAGCGAAGCGAACCCGTACTTTTCTGTTTTCCATGGCTATACCTATCTCTTTAAGGCGATTTCGTGGCGATTCCGCCAGCCGCCGTCTCTCAGGCTTTCTTCTTCTTGGCACGCAGGCGCAGAATCGCACCCACAGCCAATGAAAGTATAGAGGCACCCAGCGCCACCGCAAGCCAAACCGTGCCCATTCCCACCCAAAATGCTTCGGGCAGCGCGCAAATGAGCAGGGAGTCGGCTGGGAACGTCCAGCTGCCTTGGGAGAAGAAAAGCGCGTGGAAGGCAGCGAACATGCCATTGAAATCGAAGAGCGCCCAGGCACCGAGGAGCAGGAAGCAGACGAGCACCGAGATGCCTGCCGCCATCAACGCCTCACCGATTGCCCGCTTGTTCTTGCGGATTCCCAAGATGACGAGCCCCGCAACGGCTACCAGGAGGATTACAGCCAAAGCCGGATAAGCCCCGGCAGCGATGGCCTGGCAGTCGTCCAGATGCTTGACCTCTTCGGCCGAGTAGCAGAACCGGTCGGATGCCCCGGCAAAGGCCCGAGCGTATTGCTGCGGATCATCGCGATCGGTCACCTGGGAGAGGTCGGGGAAATCCGCATCCACGCTTCCCCCTTGGGCTTTGACTTCCTGCTCATATTGGGAGTCAACGTCATAAATCGCCTGGTAAAGGCTTAAGATCCGGTGGGACCCGAAAGCGTAATCGCGGGTGGCATCGGCCACTGCGGTAAGCTGGGTCCGATTGAACGGCGAGGCCATGTCATCGCTGTAGGCGTTGGCGAGGCTGTGGGTGGTCGGGGGCAGCACGCAGACGAGAAAGCCCATCCCCGCATACACCGCTACCAACGCAATGGCCGCGACAACCCGTATGAACCGATCGAACACCGCCATGGGCTGCTAGTCCTCAAGATCGCAATCGACCCAGATCACCGGGCTGGTGAGGTCCCCCATGGGCTGGCTTATGATGGGCTTCGGCCCCAAGCGCGCGAATACACCGGCGAAGCGGCCGTTGAAGGTATAGAGGCCGGGCATGTTGTTGTAGAACACCGTATCTCGCGATATATCCCGGTCATCCGCCACCATGAGGTCGTTCTCTATGGGAAGGAGCTCCGTTTTGAAGGGCGTGAGGTAGGTCTGCACCAGGAAAGGCGCACCGGCAGCCCCATTGGCGAACCGCTCTATGATAGCCTCCCAATCCGCCTGGCTTTGCATCTGACCGGCATAGACGTCGTGAGCGCCGTATTGATCGGTGGGCTTGATGATCCACTGATCCTTGCTTGCGCGGATCTTATCCAAATCCACCTGGCTGCTATCGAGGAACTTGGTCTGAGGGACGAAGCGATTCACCATGGCTATCTCCTCGTCGCTCAGCATCTCTTGGGTCTCGGGCCAATGCACCGCATCGAAGATCTGCTTGTCATGGACGATATGGCCGGCAAAGCTGCCGATGAGCGCGCAAGCGCCGTCGCGCACCGCAGCGATCATGGGCTGGCTTTCCTCCCAGTTCGCCAAGATATCGTTGGTCACGGAGCGACGCCAGATGGCATCGATGCGCCGGCCCTTCTTGTCGCGCAGCACGCCCTCTTCATATACGAGGTCGCGCACGTCTTCCACCAGGCAGGGATAGCCGTGCTCGCCGAAGCAACGGGCATAGACGCGGAACTCGTCCACCACGGCGTTCTCCATGAAGTCCGCGATGGCGAATGTGGGCGCCTCCACCTTGTTCTCGAACGTATCATAGATGCGGATGAACTCCTCAACCCAGGGGTCGAAGAGGTTCGACGTCTGCATCTGATGGCCAGCGGCGAAAGTCTGCCAAGTCTTGGTGGGCTTGATGGAGATGTTGAGCTCGCGATCCTCATTCATGCCCGAGGAGCCATCGGCGTTCCACTCGCAAAAACCGCCTTCGAGGGTGTCCTCATTGAGGAAGAGGTCGAAGCGCGCAAAGGGCAAGAGGCTGTCATAGCGCTGAGGGATCAAGATGAGGTCCCGAAGGCGCTCGTCGTAGTCGAAAAGCTCGCGATATGCCGGGTCGTCCAGGTAGCGGCGCATGACCTTCACGCATACGCTGTGGGAAAGCTCGGCAAGGCGCTTCATCGTGTCGTAGGTGGTGCGGTCGAACAGGCGCGGCACGAAAGAGGACTCAGCCTGGATGTAGTGCACCAGGGCCGTGGAGTTCTCCATATAGGCGTGGGCGGACTTGCGGCCCTCTATATCACCATCAAGGGAGGCGATGATATCCAGGTACTCGTCGGTATAGCGTTTGTTCTCAGTCATGGCCGGCTCCTCAGTGTCATCATTTGCTCGCATCCATGATACGCCACTGAAGGACGCGGGGGGCTGTGGTCACAAAACGCCTTAACTCGTCGCGACAGCAAGCCACCGCAAGAAAGCGGTTTCTATCACCCCAGCTCAGAGCGCCGTAAGATAAAAAGCCCGCAACCACCGCCTCAAAAAAGGGGCGATTTCCCGCATTTCATGACGAGTTAACGCGTTTTGTGACCACAACTTTTTTTCGAAGCGGGCAGAAGGGAGCCGTAAGGAGACACGCCGTCGGCCCGCATGGTGCGTGTGGTCAAAAATCCCAGTTATTCGCGCTGAAAACGTGCCGAATACCCCTTTTTCGGATGCAATCGCGATGAGCCATTTTGGGGTCTCCATGCTGACCTGGGGCAATGGAAAACGGAGGTTCGGAGCCCTGGAATGAAAACGCGAATAACTGGAATTTTTGACCATCCGGTTTCCAGAACGGCGCAAAATCCCGAAGATCAAGCCGCAGAATCGCGGAAGATATCGTTCAGGAGCGCCAAGACCCCCTCCATCAGCTGGCTATCGTCCTCGGCACCGAAGTATTTCAAAGGAAGACGCAGCTTGCGCTTCTCTCCACTGTAGGTGGCCTTGGCACGGCGCAGCTCGGCCATGACCGGCTTGGGAACATCCACGGGCTCAACGACGAGCTTGCCGGCCACGACGGAGATGAGCTGGATGTGATGCTCGAAGGCGAACGCCTTGATGCGCGCTTTGGTGAACAGATTCTCCGCTTCCTGCGGGATATTCGGGCGAGCCTCAAGCAGCTCCTCGTAGATCTGCTGCACCAAGGCCAAGCTGGACGCCGAGGCGATGCGCCTATACCACAGCACCCGCTCGTCGGCATCGGGCACGTATTCCTCGGGCAGATATGTAGCACCGGGCAGGTTCACCGTGATGTCCGACAGGGCAGGCGGCAACTCATCCACTGCCTTCAGGTTGCCCTCCCGGGTGGCGTTCACGGCCGTGGCAAGCATCTGGGCGAATAGGTCGAAGCCCACAGCGCTCATGTTGCCATGCTGTTCGGCTCCCAGCATGGAACCCGCCCCGCGGATCTCCAGGTCCTTCAAGGCGATGCGCATGCCGCTGCCCAGATCCTGATGCTCGCCTAAAGCCGTAAGACGGGCGACGGCATCCTCGGTGAGTGGGATGTTGTCGGGGAACATGAAGTAAGCATAGGCCTGGGTGGCCGAGCGTCCCACGCGGCCTTTAAGCTGGTAGAGCTGAGCTAGGCCCAAGCGCTGGGAGTCCTCGATGATCAGCGTGTTGGTATGAGGGTTATCGATGCCGCTTTCTATGATGGTCGTTGCCACCAGCACATCCAGCTCGCCGGCGGCGAAGTCCTCCATCACCCGCTCCAGAGCATCCTTGTCCATCTGCCCGTGAGCCACGCCCACCCGCGCCTCACCGGCAGCTTCACGCACGCGAACCACGGCCTCGTCGATGGAGCGCACCCGATTCGAGACATAGTAGATCTGCCCGCCCCGGGCGAGCTCGCGGCGGATGGCGCCGCTCACCACATCGGGGTCGAACTCCCCCACGTGCACCTCCACGGGGCGGCGTTCATCGGGCGGCGTCATGATGAGGCTCATATCCCGCACGCCGGAAAGGGACATCTGCATCGTGCGCGGAATGGGGGTCGCGGAGAGCGTGAGCACATCGATCTGCTCGCGCAGATTCTTCAGCTGCTCTTTGTGACCCACGCCGAAACGCTGCTCCTCATCAATGATGACCAGGCCCAAGTCGTGGGGATTCACGTCGCGGGAAAGAAGACGATGGGTGCCCACCAGTATATCCACTTGGCCGTTGGCGAATCCCTCAAGGGCCTCCCTCTGCTGGGCGGGGGTGCGAAAGCGCGAGAGCACCTCCACCCGTACGCCGAAGGGCTCGCAGCGCTCCTTGAAGCTGATGTAGTGCTGCTGGGCCAAAATGGTGGTGGGACACAGCACCATGACCTGCTTGGAATCTTGGGTGGCTTTGAAGGCGGCGCGCAAAGCGACCTCGGTCTTGCCGAAGCCCACATCGCCGCAGATCAGCCGGTCCATGGGCTTGCCTGCCTGCATGTCGGCTTTGATGTCGGCGATGGCAGCCAGCTGGTCAGGGGTTTCCTGGTAGGGGAAAGCGTCTTCCATCTCCTTTTGCCACGGGGTGTCGGGGCTGAATTGGAAACCGCGCACCGCCGCGCGACGGGCGTAGACATCCACCAGGTCGAATGCGAGTTTCTTCGTGGCTTTGCGAGCCCGGGTCATGGCCCGGGACCAATCCGAGGTGTTCAAGCGCGTCAGGCGCGGCTCACCGCCTTCGGGTCCCACATAGCGCGTGACTCGATCAAGCTGCTCCACCGGCACGTACAGCTTATCGCCCTCGGCGTATTCCAAAAGCATGTAGTCACGGGTCACGCCCGCATCGTCACGCTTCACCAAACCGGCGAAGTGGCCGATGCCATGGGCGGCATGGACCACGTAATCGCCGGGCTTATAGGGGAAGGTTATCTCGGTGATGTCGATGGCGCGCGTGGGCTTGTGGGCTGCGGTGCCCTGGGTATCGGAGACGCTTATCATAGCCAGCGATGCTTTGGGGATGATCATCCCCAGGGGGATCTCCACGTCCACCACATTCACCACGCCACGGCGAAGGCGCCGCTCACGCAAGGCCTGCGGCTCATCCTCATCGGATACCCGAGCGGCACTCTCGCGCTTCAGGGCATCAATGCGCGTGGCCTGAGGGTGAGGCGGCAACGAACCGTCATCTTCATCCAAACGCTCCTGGATCGGGATGCCGCGCTCCACGAAGGCGAGCTCCATATCCTGGCGTGCCCTATAGTGAGGCGCCGAGAACACAATGGTGAAATCGCCATCCACCAGCCCTTTCAGGCGGTCGAAGAGCTTATCGGGATGCCCTGCCACCTCCACGCGCTTCACCGGAAGCTCGTCGTCCACTTCGGTTCCCACGCGCATGAGCGATATGTACGTGGCGCGCACTCCCCGCCCGAACTCCAAGGCCATGGGATCGGCGTAGAGGCCTTGAAGCGCGATATTGGAGCCATGGGCCTCCTTGGCGATCTCCTCGGAGGCGTGGAGCGCATCATCGAAGAGCGACTTGGGCTCGATGAGCGAGGTAAGGGCGCTTTCAGGTACATAGGCACCTAAGGTGGTTGTCTGGTCGTAAAGGTAAGGCAAGAGCGCATCGGCGCCATCGAAATGCAAGCCGCCTTCCAGCGATTCATAAAGCTCGCGCAAAGCCGGATTGGTGCGCGCCGGGCTTTTGAGGGCCCCGAGGGCCCGGGCACGCATGGCGGGGGTGGCAAGGTATTCGCGCACGGGGAAGATCTCCACCGACCCCAGAGACGAGATGGTCTGGCCCGTTGAGGGTACGATGCGGCGGATCTCGTCCAGCTCGTCGCCGAAGAAGTCCAGCCGCACGGGATAGG
>CAZKKN010000036.1:0-16436 GCA_964553375.1 uncultured Eggerthellaceae bacterium
TGCATCCCCTGCGGCGCCACCTCCGTGGAGAAGCGCGCCGTGTTCGAGGCCTCCATCCAGGCCGGTGCCCGTCAGGCATATCTGATCGAGGAGCCTATGGCAGCAGCCATGGGTGCCGACCTGCCCGTCACCGAGCCCACCGGCTCCATGGTGGTGGACATCGGCGGCGGCACCACCGAAGTCGCCGTCATCTCCCTGGGCGGCATCGTGACCTCTTCGAGCTTGCGTTTGGCCGGCAACAAGATGGATGAGGCCATCCTCATGCATCTGCGCGACTTGCTGGGGATCAAGATCGGCGAGCGCACCGCTGAGGTCATCAAGATAAAGATCGGTTCCATCCTGCCCTTCGAAGATGGTCATGAGCGCGATATGATCATCTCCGGCCAGGACATGGTGACCGAGCAGCCCAAAGAAGTGACCATCCAGTCCGAGGATGTCCGTGCAGCGCTGGAACAGCCCTTGGAGGACATGGTGCTCTCCATCAAGGAGACGTTCAAGAAGACCAACCCCGACTTGGCGAGTGACATCATTCAAAACGGCATCCTGCTCACCGGTGGCGGCGGCTTGCTCTCGGGCCTGGACCGGTATCTCACCGAGATGCTGGAGATTCCCGTTTGGGTGAGCGAAACCGCCCTGACCAACGTGGTGAACGGGTGCTTGAAGGTGCTCGAAACGCCCACGGCGCTGCGCCAGACCCTTATGAGGTCGAAGTAGGAGAACCGTACGAGGTAGCTAGATGCCCCTTAATCTGCAACAGGGAGGAGCGCGTCCCACTCGGCGCGTTCTGTTCGTGGCTTTGCTGGTCGTCTCCCTTGTCCTGTGCGTGCTTTACGGGCGCGAGGGTGAAGACGGGCCGCTCCATGCTGTGCAGGATTCCATCATAGGCGTGACCGGGTCCGCTCGAGGTTCCCTGGCTGGGCTGGGAGCTTCCATCGATTCGGTGGGTGAGGCTGGCGAGAACCTTACGGCCGATGCCAACACCATGACCGCATTGCGCGAGCAAAACGAGCAGCTGCGCCAGATGCTCTCCAATGCCGACGAATACCGTCAGGAAGCCGAGCGTTTGCGTGAGCTCCTGGACATGAAGCGCGTAAGCGGCGTGACCGGCCCCACCGCACGCATCATCGGCCGCTCCACCAACGCTTGGGACCAGTCCATCACCATTGACCTGGGGTCAGCCGACGGGGTGCAATCGGGCATGACCATCATGGGTGCCACCGGCGTGATCGGCCAGGTCTCCCGCACCAGCGAGCATACCTCCACCGTGCGCCTGCTCACCGACCCCGATTCCGGGGCTGCGGTGATGATTCAGTCGTCGCGGGAGAACGGCATCGTGCGCGGCTCCATGAGCGGTGTGCTCTTCTTGGAGGACCTGCCCGATGACGTGATTCCCGAGGTGGGGGATGTGGTGGTCACCTCCGGTTTGGGTGGGAGCTACGAGCGCGGGCTCATTGTGGGCGCCATCGTGAGCGTTAACAAGACGCCGAGCAACCCCACCGGCACCATCGTGGTGAACCCCAACGACCGCGCCTCGGTGCTCGAAGAGGTGATCGTGGTGTTCTCGGCCCCCGATATCGCTGCCGCCGAGGCCGCAGCGGAGGAGAAGGCGGCTGCCGAGGCCGCAGAGGCCGAAGCTCAGAAAGCCCAAGAGGAGCTGAATGCTCAGATGTATGGCAATGGTTAGGAGAGGAGGGACGTCATGCTTTGGTTTCAGAAAGCCACGCTTATCATAGGATCCATTGTAGCCGTGCTGCTGCAGATATTCTTAGCACCGCATATCGCCATCGGTTATGGCATCCCGAATTTTCCCGTGGTGCTCTGCATCGTGGTGGCCATCATGAATCCCCGCTACTATAACTGCCTGCTGCCCTTCGCCATGGGACTGGCCTTCGATGTGGTTTCCGGCGGCCCTTTGGGTGCCATGGCCTTCTCGCTTACGGCATTTTCCGAGGCCGCCGCTTGGTTCTATGAGCGCATGAACAATGACACCCTGTTCATAGCCATCATCAACTTGGCCTTGGGGCTTCTGCTCATCGAGGTCTGTTATGGGGTTTTTCTCTTGTTATTCGGTTACGGATCGAACCCGATTGAGGCCTTCGCCTTCCGCGTGTTGCCCTGTTTCCTGTACGATCTGGTCCTAGCGGTGATCCTGTACCTGATCATCAACCGATTCTTCAAAGAAGATGTGACCTCGCAGCCTATGATCAAACACCTTTCCTAGGAGCTTCTATGCTCGTAGCAGTCATTGTGGGAATCCTGACGCTCATCGTTGCCGCTGTGGCGGTGACGGTGTTCTTCATGATGCGCAACAAGCGCCATGGCACCCAGGTCCCCCATTCCCGGGGCGGCGCCGATCCGGTGCGTGCGGTGAGCAACGTGGGCTTCGACGGTGCTTTGGGCGCTGCTCGCGGCGCCCATGGTTCCCCGGTGCTCGCCAAATCCCCCCAAAGCACCACAGGACGCGCCTCCGAGCCCATCCGCTCGCGGTTTTTGGCCCTGGGCGTAGCGGCGGCCGCCATCTTCGGCTCCTTGGGGGCGAAGATCTGGAGCATGCAGGTCCTTTCGGCGGATAAGTACCGCGAAGAGGCTGCTCAGAACAAGTACACCACGGTGGCCACCCCGGCCCCCCGTGGCCAGATCTATGACAAGAACGGCCTTCTTCTGGTGAAGAACCGCTCGGTCATCACCGTTTTGGCCGATGCTTCGGTAGCGCAGGATCACGACGTGGTCCAGCGGCTCTCCACGGTGCTCGGCATCCCCTATAACATCGTGGCCATGCGCATCAAAGACGAGAGCTCCGGCGCACAAAGCCAGCGTGTCGTCTCCTCCGATGCCACTCAGCGCGATGCGGCGTTCATCGCCGAGCACTCCGATGCCTTCGAGGGGGTGTCGGTGCAGATGCGCACGGAGCGCGAATACCCTTATGCCGCGCTTGCCGCCCACGTGCTGGGCTATACCGGCCCGGTTTCGGAATCCGAGCTTGAGGATGTGCCCGAAAGCCGCAACATAGAGTTGGGTGATACTGTGGGCAAAAGCGGGATAGAGGCCTACTACGACAACATCCTTTCCGGTGAGCATGGCCGTCGCCGCGTGGTGGTGGATTCTCAAGGTCAGGTGGTGGAGGTGGAGAGCGAAACGGCTGCCACCCGGGGAAATGATGTCTACCTGACGCTGGATGCCGGTGTGCAATACCAAGCGGAGCAGGCTTTAGCCCAGCTCATCGCCCCCGATGGGGTGATCGGCCACGGCACCGGGGCAGCTGGGGCCGTGGTGGCCATGGATGTCACCGACGGTAGCATCATCGCTATGGCGAGCTATCCCACCTTCGACCCCACCAAGTTCACCGGCGGTATCGCCCAGGACGTTTGGGATCTTTATTCCACAGAGGAGTCCTACCACCCGCTTTTGAACCGCGCCATTTCAGGCACTTATCCGGCGGCTTCCACCTACAAGGCATTCACCAGCTTGGCAGGGTTGCGCTATGGCTTCGCCGATGACGAACGGGAATGGGAGTGCGAAGGCTCTTGGGATGGCTTCAAATCCGGCGATTGGCAGAAGTGCTGGAACACCTATGGACACGGGCCCATCAACATCCACGATGGTATCGTTGTTTCCTGCGACATCGTGTTCTACGAGATAGCGAAGGATTTCTTCTATGCGGGCCGGACCCAAGGCGGAACCATCAGCGACACCGCACTGCAGGAGGAGATAGCCCGCTTCGGCTTCGGCAAGCCCACAGGTATTGACCTTTCGGGCGAGGAAGCCGGGCGCATCCCCACGGCCGAGTGGAAAAGCCAGCACTGGAGCGACGTCCCCACCGAAGGCGCCTGGCACGGCGGCGATTTGACCAATCTGGTCATCGGCCAGGGCGACGTGCTCATCACCCCGCTGCAAAACGCTGTGGGCTACGGGGCTGTGGCCACGGGCAATCTTTTGCGGCCCCATCTGCTTAAAGAGGTGCGCAACGCCTCTGACCAGCCGGCGGTGGTCTTCGAGGCCGAAGTGGTTTCCCAGCCGGATGTGGAGGAGAAGAACTATAAAATCGTGCGCGATGCCTTAAAGGAGGTGTCGCTTTTCGATACGGTGATAGCCGATACGCTCTCGGGTTGGAATGTGGACGTGAAGGACATCGCCTCCAAGACCGGTACCGGTGAGGTTGCAGGCAAAGGCGATATGGCGTGGTACGTGTGCTATTATCCCAGCGACAATCCCAAATACGTGGTGTCGGCCTGCGTGGAGCAGGGCGGTGCCGGTGCCAAGGTGGCCGGTCCTTTGGGGGCGGAAGTGCTGGGGGCATGCGTTGCCGCGGAGCGGGGAACGCTGCCTGAGGTGAAGCCTTTGGCCGGGTCCACGGGGAAATCCGTGGAGCTGAACATAGGCAATATGGGGAGAACGGACTAGGGGGGAGCCGTGGCGGATTTCACAAGCACATCGCCAACACCTGGCGCTCCGCGCCATGGCCGGGCTCTCAAGGGGTTCCGCTTTCCCGACGTGAACGTGCCCTTGGTCATCGTCATCGCGCTTCTCGTCTGCTATGGGCTGGCGGTGGTTTATTCGGCGGTCAGCGCCGATCCCGATTACAGCTTTAACCGCCAGGTGGCCGGTGTGGCCGTAGGCGTTGTGGCCATGCTTGCCATTTGGGCGTTCGACTACCGCAAGCTGGCCGACTGCACCCTGCTCTTCCTCATTGTGAATGTGGTGCTCATCCTATCCCCCCATCTGCCGATCATCGGCGTGACCACCATGGGGGCCACCTCGTGGATAGATATCGGCATGCAGATCCAGCCTGGCGAGTTCGCCAAGATCACCGTGATCCTGCTTGATGCTTCCATCATGGCCCGCTATGGCGGGCGGCTGAACGATCCCGTGGAATATCTCAAGGCCGTTGGGCTTATGCTCATCCCGTTCATCTGCATCATGACCCAACCGGATTTGGGCACGGGCTTGGTGTATCTGTTCATCGGTGCGGTGGCGCTGGTGGTGGGAGGCGCACGGCCGAAATACCTCGTGATCACCTTGATCGCTTGCATCGTGCTCGTTTGCGCGCTTTTCGGCATCGACGAGATGCTCAAGGGCTCCACGGGGGAATACAAGCTACTCAAGCAATACCAGCGCGACCGGCTTTTCGTTTTCTTGAATCAGGATTCGGCGAACCCTACCGATGTGGGCTATAACCTGCAGCAGGCTATGATCGCCATAGGTTCGGGCGGCCTGTTCGGCCAAGGTTACATGCAAGGGTCCCAACATGCGTTGGGCATCCTGCCCGAGGCTCCCACGGACTTCATCTTCTGCGTCCTTGCCGAGGAGCTGGGATTCATGGGGGTCCTGGCGCTTTTGGTGCTTTATATGTTGCTGGTTATAATAGCCTTCAGGATCGCCTATAGCTCCAGTGACATGTTCGGCGTGCTCATCGTGATGTGCATTGCGGGGATGTGGTTGTTCCAGATTCTAGAGAATATAGGTATGACCTGCGGTCTTATGCCCATTACCGGCATACCGCTGCCGTTTATGAGCTACGGATCGTCGTTCATGATGGTGAACTTCATGCTGCTGGGCCTGATCGGTTCTGTGTGGGCCCACAGAAGAGACAATGTAGGAAGGGCCGGCTATGCAGCTTCCCATTGATATCAAGGCGCTTTTAGACGAAACGACCGACATCAAGGCGGCTCGGGAGACCGAGATAGCCGTGAGCGTCTACATCGACGAAACGGCCTCCCCTGATTTGGCGGCCCATGTGCGTAACGCTTTCGCCAGCACATTGCCCTCGGTGCGCATGACCCTTTCCTATGTGCCGGCGGGCTTCATCCCCCAACCTACCGATGACATTGCGGTCATCGTGGCGGGCACTTCTCCGCAGATAGCTCGCTATGCGGCCGACCTGCGCGATGTAGGGGTGCCGGTCATGGTGGTCTGCGATGACCCGACCGCCGTGGAGGCCATTGCGGCCAAGGAGGGTTCGAGCATTCCCGCTGGAGACCTCATCTTCCCTGATGAAACCCCGGTTTCCAATGATGGGGAGGATGCAGCGGCAAGCGATGGGGCAAAGGAAGGCGCCGTGCCTATCATGTCTCAAGCAACGCTTCCCCTAACGGAGGCGCGTGCCCGCAACCTCGATAAGCGCATGGGGCGCTGGATCGTGAGCGTTTGCCGCGAGAAGCGCCTGGCCTATGCCATCGCCTTCCCCTTTGTGCGCCGCCCGCTTGCTAACGATGCGGTGCAGGCCACGGCTGTGCAAAACGCCGCGGTGGGCCTCGTGCCCATCATCCCCGGGGCCGATTTGCCCATCATGACGCTCAACCAGGCCAAGATGGTGCTTCAGATATCTGCAGCCTACGGCCAGGATATGGGCAAGGAGCGCATCAAGGAGCTGGCGGCGGTGGTTTTAGGCGCCTATTTCTCCCGAGGCGTGGCCCGGCGTTTGGCGGCGGCTGTGCCCGTATTGGGGTTCTTGTTCCGCACCGGGGTGGCCTACGGCTCCACTGCCGCCATGGGTTATGCGGTCATCGAGTATTTCGAAGGCGGTCAGAACGCCACCGGCGTTGCCAACGTGCTCGAGAAGGCCACGGCGGCCGGCTCCAAGGCTTTGGGTGCCTTGCGCGGTGTGGCTCAGAGGCTTCCCCTGCCCTCCGGTAGCGAGGCAAAGCGCTGAGATGACCGGGTTTGCAAGCATTTGGGATAAGGTCGCCCCGCTGGTGGCGGCATCCGAGCGGCCGTCCCGCTACATCAACAGCGAATGGGGCTGCATTTACAAGCCTGAGGCCCGATTCCGCTTTTGCATGGTCTATCCGGATACTTACGAGTTGGGCCAGGCCAATCAGGCCCTGCGCATCCTGGTCAATGCGGTGAATGCCCAAGAGGGCATGGCAGCTGAGCGGGGGTTTCTCCCCGCGCCCGACATGTGCGATCGGTTGCGAGAGGCATCGCTTCCGCTTTTCTCCATCGAGAGTTGCGCCCCATTGGGGGCATTCGATGTGGTGGGCATCACGTTGCCCCACGAGCTGGCTGCCACCAATATCCTGGAGGCTCTGGATTTGAGCGGCATCCCGCTCCATGCGGCGGAGCGCGCCCAAGACGACCCCTTCGTGATAGGCGGCGGCCCCTGCGCTTACGACCCCGAGCCCTACGCCCTGTTCTTCGATGCCTTCAACATAGGCGAAGGGGAGGAGGTGCTACCCCAAGGGCTGGAGCTGATCCGGCGTATGCGCCAGCAAGGGGCGGATCGCCTGGCCATATTGGAGGCGCTCAGTGCGCTTCCCGGTTGGTATGTGCCTCAGCTCTATGACGAGCTGGATGAGGCTCAGGCCCAAGCCCGCGGTTGTTGGCTGGTGCCACGCCCGGGAGCCGGAGCGTTGCCGGTGGAGAAGCAGATCTTTCGCGGATTCGCCCAAAGCCCCGGGTGGGAGCCGTGCATCGTTCCTTTTGCTGAGGTGGTTCACGACCGGTTGAACGTTGAGGTGCTTCGGGGCTGTGCCCGGGGATGCCGTTTCTGCCAGGCGGGCATGATGTATCGCCCGGTGCGGGAGCGTTCGGCGGACAACATCGTGGACTCGGTGATGGAGGGCCTGGCGGCCACCGGCTATGACGAGGTGAGCCTTACCTCGCTTTCCTCTACCGATCACTCCCAGATAAGCGAGATCCTCCGTCGACTCAATGGGGAATTCCGCGATACCGGCACCCGCATCTCGCTGCCTTCCCAGCGTTTGGATGCCTTCGGTGTGGATATGGCCTGTTTGGTGGCGGGGCAGAAGAAGGGCGGCCTCACTTTCGCCCCCGAGGCGGGAACCCAACGCCTGCGCGATGTGATCAACAAGAACGTCTCGGAAGAAGACCTGTTCGGTGCCGTGGATGCGGCTTTCGCGGCCGGATGGCGCCGCTGCAAGCTCTATTTCATGATAGGTCTTCCCACCGAGACCGACGACGATATAAAGGGCATCGCAAGCCTGGTGCAGCGCACCTATGACCGGGCCTGCAAGGCGGTCCCCAAAGAGCAGAAGGGCTCCATCCGCATCTCCGCCTCTGTGGCCCTTTTCGTGCCGAAGGCCCAAACCCCCTTCCAATGGGATGGCCAGATTCCCCCGGAAGAGGCGCGTCGTCGGGTGGATTTGCTGCGACGCTCGGTGAAATACCGGGCGATCACCGTCAATTGGCATGACCCTAAGACGAGTTTCATCGAAGCCGTGATGAGCCGCGGTGGCCGACGTACGGCGGCTCTGGTTGAGGAGGCCTGGCTGCGGGGTGCGCGGTTCGATGCCTGGACCGAGTGCTTCAACGAGGATGCATGGCGCACTGCGGCCGATTCGCTTGGATTCGACATCGAGGCGGTGGCCCATCAAGACCACCCTTCCAGCTATGTCCTGCCCTGGGAGCACATCAGCTGCGGCGTTTCCCGGCAGTGGCTCGCCCAAGAGCGCGCTTTGGCTGAAGGCGAGCGCACCACCCCCGATTGCACGTTCGGGCCTTGTTCCCGCTGTGGGGTGTGCTTCGATTTGGAGGCGGCCAACGAGCTTGCTTCCCCGCGGCAAGGGAAGGGGTGCTAGATGAGCGACCCGCAGCAGTTCCGCTTGCGCTGTACCTACGGGAAGCAGGGACGTCTTGCCCTGCTCTCTCATTTGGAGGTGGCTCACACCCTGGAGCGCACGGTGCGCCGGGCGGGGCTTCCCTATGCGGTGAGCCAGGGGTTCTCTCCCCATATGCGGATCGCCTTCGGGGCGGCTTTGCCCGTGGGGGTGGGGAGCACCTGCGAGATCTTCGATTTGCAGCTGCTCAGCTATGTGGCTCCGGAGCGCGCTTTGAAGGCGCTGCAGCAAGCCAGCGTAACCGACCTTATGGTCAAGTCCTGCGAGTATGTGGAGCCCCAAGCGCCGGCCGCAAGCGTTGCCTTCCCTTTTTCCACTTACGAGGTGCGTTTCGATGGGCGTTGTTCGGTCGATGATGTGACGGTCCCCTCGCAGGTCACGGTGGTGCGCAAGCGCAAGGAGAAGGTGTTGCAGGTAAACGATTACCTTTGCGGCCCCTTCGAGTTCTGCGGCGACTGCGGTGATACGGCCCGGTTCACCTTGGAAGCGAAGCCCACTGGCTCGTTGCGTCCTGATGTGCTGTGCGATCACTGCGATTTCCCCGTGGGCATCCTTTCCATCACGCGCATCGCCCAAAGCTCCCGGATTTAGGCAAAAGAAAAGACCTTTCTGGCCAGAAAGGTCTTTTCCTTAAGCCCAGCCAATCCCTATAAGGTGCGGCATCCCCTATAAAGCTGCGGGCGTGGATCTGCGGGGTTTAGGATTCGGCCCGCTCCTCGGCCGAGGGGTCGTGGAGCGCCTCGTAGATGCGGTTGTCGGCCATGTTCTTGTTGGCGCCGGGAGCGTCGAACTTCTGATCCACATCGATCATCTCGCCCTCGTTGCCGTAAACGCGCCAATGCTCGTTATGGCCGCCTTCATAGCTATGCTCAGGATAGCTGATATCTTCTCGTCCCATGGTAACCCTCCATCTCTCGGTTAACCTTTGCGCAGCTTCAGCATCGCACAAGGAGCGGCTTCGTCGGGGCAAGTCGGCTTCAATTTACCGGAGTGTTCTCCCAGTGTTGACGGGGTGTCATTTCTCCGGGGTTCAGCGTTTCGAGTATCGTTGGTTGCCGCGGTATCGGGTTCAGGGTTCCTTCCGGCGGCCGTGCTCCAAGGAAAGGACTGTCGCCACCTGTTTTCCTCACCTGCAGGCTAGAGCCTGCCTATTGGTATAAAACTTGGGCGTGAAAGGCGCGAATTGGTCTATAGGCAACAGCTCTTGGGGTCTGGTCTTTTATCATTGCAGTATCTTATTATTCCTTGCTTTGCAAATACTCGTGCTTTTCGATCGGCGTCTTTAATGCTTCGATGGGGGAAAGCAGGTGGCTTGCCATGTTATTGAGGGCGGATCGTGCAGAGCTTCTTCGTGAACTGGGCAAACGAGTCAAGCAGTTTCGCAAAGCGAACCGCATAACCCAAGGCGACCTCGCAGATGTCTTGGGAGTTGACCGCAGTCTCATAAGCAAGATCGAGTGCGGCCGGAGGTGTCCGCGCATAGACGAACTTGCTGTCATCGCCCGGGAATGCTCGCTTACCGTGTCGGAGCTCGTGGATGGCATTGAGCCTTGGCGCCATGGCCCTGAGCCGAGTACGGTATGCCTTTTCATGACCGAAGCGCGCTTCTTGCCTTGGAAGCTTTGAGGAAAGCGGCTGGCAGTGAGTGCCTAGCGGAAGACGCAAAGCCTCCCTGCGCAAGGGCTCGTGGTCAATTTTTCCAGTTATTCGCGTTTTTTCATCTCATTCCTGGGCATTTGACTTTGTATCAAAATCTGCGACCTGGGGTTTTGCTGGAAGCTGTCTCCATTTGACGTCTTTAGGTAATCTCAAAACGCGAATAACTGGAATTTTTGACCACGGCCTACATGCAGTGTCGGTTTAGGCGGACTTATGCGACATTACGGAGATGTGGAAAATGACGCGAATTCTGCTTGCCGCAGCCGCTTGTGCTGTGGGAACGCAATAATTCCCAATCAAGGATGTGCGCCGTTTGCGGCAAACGAGTATGTTGGCATTATTCCTTGAAATGTCCCTCGACGCAGCTTATCAGCTCTTGTTGCGAATGAACTCCAAGTTTTCTATAGATGTTGAGCATATGAGATTTGACGGTATGGGGGCTCACCACAAGCTCTTCTTCGATATAGGCTGCATTCCTTCCTTTAGAGAGCAAGAACAGTACTTCAGCTTCACGCGGTGTCAGGGAATGCTCTGCTGCGGTATCTTCGCATGCGGCTTTCCATCGGCCTCCTTTTGTAGTGGGCTCATCCGTTTTTCCTGTAAAACCATCAGCTGTCCAAACGCGATCAGAGCTCAAGCCATATACGGTAACTATGCAGACCGCTGCAATGCACACGATAGCTATAATGCCAGGCATCTCTGCGACTATCCCTGCGTGCAATAGCAACCATCCCAAGCCTCCGCCAATCAATAGAGTGGCAATAGCGTCCATGCATATCCCAAGGATATATACGGTTTTGAGTTGGAACGCGATATATAGATCAGTCATCAGACGCATGAGTATATAGAGAAAAACGCCAAAGCCGAGACCGCTCAAAAAGAGGGCGATTCCAGAAAATGAAGGTTGTAGAAACACGAGCCATGCGAGTATAAGCCCAATGAGGGAGAATCGCGTGAGAACATCCATGCCTTTGCCGGCATCTAAGAATATGCGTGCTGAATATACGCAAAGGCCTGACCCGATGATACCCGCGGCAAAGCCTACGCCAGCATCGAACGACCTGAAATCAGGAAAATATGTCTCGAGGATCAGTCCGAAGGACAAGCATGTCACCGCAGTATAGACTGCAAGATATGCAAGCGGCTTCACGAGCATGCTCCTAGATGGAACCGCCTTGTCAGATTCTGCTGTTGGACTGGATTTCAATAGCCATGCAAAAAGAAGCGCAATGCTCACGATTAGCTTTGCCGCCATTACCGCAAACATGATTCCACTTGGGATCAACGGCAAGATCATTCCCAACAGTCCCACGATGATCAAGCAGGCGGGTACAGCCTGGTCGATGAATGTAACGCCTTTTCGGCAAATGAAGACTATCCATGCTAACACCAAGGAAACGGCTAGCGCCCCGACAACCAAAACCCAGCCTTGCATCTCATTGGCTTTAACGGCGCAGTCGATAAAGCAGGATACCGAAAGCGCCACTCCTGCTATACAAATGGTCCAAAACCCTCCGGCGGGAAGCAAATGTCTGAGTCGATTCTGCAACGCATTCCTTTAGGCTCTCAAAACCGTATAGCTAGTCCATTTCTAGATTATACCATCCTTGTTTTTCGATACCATTTGCCTTCATGCCTCTGACCTGGTAATTCTTTCATCTCACACCGCAGACCTTAGAAGGTTTCTCCTGATTCCACACCCTTAGGTGGGTGATTTCCGAATCGAATCCAACGAAGGTGGCACCTATGGCGGAATAATCCGCACCAAAGCAGAGAGGGGTTCTAATGGAAGCAACGAAGACAAGAACCGTCTGCACCGGATGCCATCAGAGATGCGGGGCCATCGTCTACACCGACGGCAACGAGATAGTCCGCATCGAAGGCGATAAGAATAATCCGGTGTCAAAAGGGGCATTCTGCGGCAGCGGAATCACGCAACGGTTCATCCACTCCGACAAGAAGAGGGTGACTAGGCCCTTGAAGCGTGTAGGAGAGCGTGGCGAGGGTAAGTGGGAAGAGATCAGCTGGGATGAGGCGCTCGATCTTCTCGCTGACAACGTAAAGCGCATCAAAGAAGAGTATGGCCCCGAGTCCATCATCGTTAGCCAAGGCACCAGTCGCACCACGAATGACTGGGGGCAGCGCCTGAAGTGCACCATCGGAAACAAAGGGTGGAGCTTGTCGCCTCTGCACGTTTGCCTCATCCCTAACATCATGCCGCATGCGCTCACGCTCGGTGTCGGTCAGATGCAGGGTGCAGACGTCGCCAACGCACAAACGATAGTGCTTTGGGGAATAAGCCCCATCGTTATGCTCTCCGAAGTGAAAGAGATGATAAAGAATCGGGATAAAACCGGTGCGAAGATCATCTGCATAGACCCCCGCTTCAATGACCTTGCAGCGGAAAGCGATTTGTATTTGCAAGTTCGTCCTGGCTCTGATGGTGCTCTGGCACTCGGCTTCATGCATGTGATCATCAAGGAGAAGCTCTACGACGAGGAGTTCGTACGCGATTGGACCTTCGGCTTCGACGAGCTGGCAGAGATGGTAGAGGAATGGACGCCGGAGAAGACCGCCGAAGTCACCTGGGTTCCTGCCGAGAAGATCATCGAAGCCGCACATCTGATGGCGACGAACAAGCCCACGACCTTCTATCCGATGCTCGGCCCCAGCTGCATGCATTCCAACGCAATTCAGTCGGGTCGCGCCCTCACATGCCTTGTAGGTCTTATCGGTTGCATCGATGTCCCGGGCGGGTTCGTTTTCCAGCCTGGGCCCATATCTAAGCCTGAGCTTACGCTTATTCCGGCGGATTGGAACTTCAATTCGCCTGATGCCAAGCTGATCGGTGGCGAGGAATTCCCTGCGTTCGCGGCATTCGGTAACTCGAACGTGCCATATGACACCTTTGAGGCGGTTATCACACAAGACCCTTGGCCCATCAAGATGATGGTGTTCGTTGCCAATGATGCCGTCAATTGCTACGAGGCGCCGCAAAAGGTCGTGGAGGCGCTTAAATCGCCCAACCTCGACTTTATTGCGGTTAAGGACTTCTACTTGACACCTACGGCCGAATACGCCGATTTGGTATTGCCTTCGGCTGATTGGTCTGAGCGCGATACCATTGACGAAGAGACCTTCAAGGGTCGCCTCATCTCCTCTCCTCGCGCCGTAGATCCCCCTGGGGAATGCTGGGATGACTGGAAGTTCTATCTGGAATGGGGCAAAAAGCTCGATCCTGAGCTTTGGCCTTGGAAGGACGAGAAGGAAATGGTGCTCTGGCGCATCAAGACGTACCACGACCTCGACCTCACCTGGGAGGAGTACGTCAATCAAGCCTATATCGACACTCCGGCATCGCTTGCCGGTATGGAGTTTGAGAAGTATAAGAAGGGTATGCTGCGTCCTGATGGACAACCCGGGTTCATGACAATGACCGGCAAGATCGAGTTCTTCAGCCCCACTATGGAGCACTTCGGATACGAGCCTCTGCCCGTCTACCACGAGCCGAAGGAAAGCCCTTACAGCCAGCCTGAGCTCGCGAAGGAATACCCGCTTGTTCTAACCACCGGTTTCAGGCTCTACAGTTTCTTCCATTCGGCGTGGACGAACGTTCCCGGGCAGCGCGAACTTTACCCTTACCCCTTCGTCGTCATTAATCCTTACGATGCCACGGAGGCTGGCATCCAGGACGGTGACTGGACGGAAATCAGCTCTCCCCGCGGAACCATCAAGGCAAAGGCGCAAGTCTCCTTGGAGGTTGCACCCGGTGTCGTCGCACTTCCACGCCCTGGTTGGCGAAGCTCCTGCGACGAGCTCGACCTTCCCGCATACGACTGGGAAGATACTTGCATAAACGTCCTCATCCCGGGTGGTGGCGACACCAGAGATCCGAGCTTCGCAACCGCGCCCATGCGCTCTACGCTCTGCAAGATCAAGAAGATGGAGGCCTAGATGGAAACCCAGAGAATAGGAATGCTCATTCGCGTGGATGCATGCCTCGGCTGCCAAGCATGTCAGGTCGCGTGTCGCGAGGAGAACGGGTTCGACTACAGCGAGCTGTGGATGGAGATGATCCGCCGCAAGCCCCAGAAGGTTTCGGAACATCTCAGGAAGTATCACGTTGGGGCACCGCAGCTCGATAAATGCGCACTGTGCTTCGAGAAGGACCATACGCCGCTTTGCGTCGACGTATGCCCCACGAAGTGCATCTTCGTCAACCATGCCGACAAGTTGGTAGAGATCATGGATGGCCGAGGCCATTGGAATCTTCACCTTCCCGGCGGCAACTACGAAGGGATGTAACCATGAAACCAAGTTTTGGATTCGTGTTCGTTTTGAGCCTCACGATGTCCTTCGTTGTAGGCGCGGTTATGAGCATCTCGATGATGCTCTATAATGGCCAGCCGCTTGACGCTGTGCCGCTTCTGCTCAATATCCTCGTTGCAACCATCATCGGCTTGGTCGTGATGCTCGTGATTCCCGTGGCTCGCGGCGGCGAGGCGTTTGCGAGATTCTATGGTTCGCAGAACCCCTCGTCCCTTGGGTTCGGGTTGCTGCAATCCCTTGTCATTGCGACAGTGATGACGTTCTGCGTGAGTTTCGGCATGACCGCTTTCGGTACGGGGTTCGCTACATTCCCGGACGGTACGACGTTTATCGTGCGCTGGCTTTCTCCTATAGCCGACATTTGGGGTATAGCTTACGTGGCTACGATCCTTGGACTGCCGATTTGTACTGCATTGGCCAAGAAAGCAGGTAAAGCCGGAGGTCTGTCCAAGCAAGAAGAAGTCAAGTAGAAAGCGACGAGCTCTTGCCGTAAGACCACCGATCCCTTCTATAGCTCGGAGCCGTAAGGCTCCGAGCTATCTGCTCGAGCATGCCTGTTGAGATCGTTTGAGTATCGAGTGATCGACTGTTAGAGGGCTGCGTAGTAAAAGAGGCCAGACAATGCTGACCTAGTGCTTCAAATGGTGGAATGTGTGCGGCAGGAACTGCGTGACCCCCCGGCGTGACAGGTCTGATCATGGGGGAATATAATCTAGCCTGAAGGGTTTCGAAAACGTCTGCCGATAATGGCAGTGCCCCGATCAACAAGGTTTAGAAAACCAGTGCAGTCGAAGGGCAGGGGAGTCTATGGATATGCTAGTCGCCCAGGAATGGTTCGATTCAAATGTTGCAACGAGTCCCGGTAATGCCATCTTAGAGGAGTGGGCGATTGCGCCGGAAATGGCAGGCACTCCGTTGTTCGATACCCCGTTGGTTGGCGTGGCGAGCGCGGATGACCCGCTTTTCATGCGGATCAGGGATGATGAGCATATCCTTGGGGATGCATTTCGCCTTCCGCAAGAGTGGCTTCCTGGCGCGAAGAGCGTGATCTCGGTTTTCTATCCGTTTTCAGATTGCGTGCGTGAAAGCAACTACGGCAATCTGGGGATTCCTTCTGGCGAGTGGCTTCATGGGCGTATTGAGGGTCAAGCTTTTATCCACGATACCGACAAGGCGTTCGCAGCGCTTCTGCAGGAGCAGGGCTATCGGACGTGCATCCCCGCTTTGGAGCCAGACTTTGTGGTGAATAAGCGTTCGCCCGAAGAAGCCCAAGGAATCCCAATGTTCGCAAGCAGTTGGTCAGAGCGCCATGTGGCTTGGGTGGCTGGCTTGGGAACGTTTGGAATCTGTGCGCATTTAATCACAGAGAAGGGAAAAGCAGGTCGTTTCGGAAGCATCATCACCACGGCCGAGCTGGAACCCACGCCGCGTCCTTATGCGGAGGAGCCTTTCGCATATTGCACTCGCTGCGGAGAATGCGTAGCCCATTGTCCGGTGAATGCGTTGTCGCTGGAGACCGGGAAGGATTATCAAGCCTGCTGGGATTATATGGAGGAAACCAAAGTCCGCTTCAAACCGCGCTATGGCTGCGGGAAATGCCAGCTTCAGATGCCCTGCGAGACGCGCATTCCGAACAAGCGGTTCCGCAGCGCAGGATAGTGGTTGGATATCATCGTTCCAGGGAAGCTCATCATTGCAAGAAACTCGCGACCTCCGACGTGACAGAGCGGCGTTTTAGCAACTCTGGCTTGAGCTATGAGATTCCTAGGATTCATGCGCCTCGAACTCAACGAGGCTTTCGGCTTTGAAGGTCTCGCATCCTTCGTAGGCGTAGCTGGCGTCGAGGCCTTTCATGTAGACTTCCCGGTCATC
>CAZKKN010000037.1:0-16432 GCA_964553375.1 uncultured Eggerthellaceae bacterium
ACCTACGACGCCCTGATTCGTAGTCAGGTCCTCTATCCAGCTGAGGTAAGGGCGCGCATAAACAGCCTGATTATTGAAACATGACCCGGTCGCGCTGTCAACGATAAATCTTGACGAACACGAAGTCTTTACGCTCCAGCGCGGAAAATCCAGGCGTGAACACCTACGCCTTGGCCTTCTTCTTCGCCTGTACACGTAGCTTAGCCGCCTGATCCTCCAAGGCGTCGGCAATCAACAATGAGGGATTGCCCGTGCCCTGAACCATATCAATGAACGTCTGAATGGTAATGGAGTCCAGATAATCGTCGAGGCTCTCCAAAACGAACTTGTGCGCTTCGTAAACGGAAAGCGAGGCGTCTTTGGTCTTCTTGCGCTTCTTCATCTGCGAGCGTTGGTGCTCAACATCATCGAAAAGACCGATGATCTCGCCAATGCTGATCTGCGAAGGCTTCCGTGCCAGCTCGTAGCCGCCGTTCTTTCCGGGACGCGCCTTCACAATACCGGCTTTACGCAAATGCAACGCAAGCTGAATCAGATAGTCCCGCGGCACTCCCATTTCCTCGGATATCTCCCTTGACGAGCGAACGCCGTCGCTCAACGCCAGATAGAGAACGGTGCGGATGCCGTAATCGACAGATGCCTTGATCTTCATTTCACCCTCCGGTCGAAGCTGCATCTTCGCTGATCGGTCGCTAGATCAATGACGCAGCGTACACCGATACCCCAACACCGATGCTCCGCTGAGAATCTAACAACAAAAGACGCTATCGCTTACGACACTTACATACGTAGTCCATTACTTAGTTAGCTATTTAATACCCCCCCCCGTGATTACAAGCGAGAAGTTGAAAACTTAATGTTAAACACGTCTAAAAACAACGTTTCTACAAAAGTTTTATTCGCCTCCGCTCAATAGTAGATATGGCCTGCTAGTCTATATAATCCCCACGAAACTGCTATAATCCCCAGAAGCATGATAGAGGCGCGATTATCATCAGTAGCCCGGACCGTGCGGTCGAGACCCGCAAGGGCGAAAGGGAGAATCGCCGAAGGGAGCAGGAAAGTCCGATTCCTTCCCCCTGGGGTACGGGAGAACATCCCGTGCACTGTCACCAAGGTGGAGAGCTATCATGGCTGCCGCTTCGCGCGAGCCCAGGCAGGCCATGGAAGCTCGGGCCTGCTGTCTTAAGGAGGAGCGGCATGGAATTCGTAGGGACATTTTGGGCGTTGGTGCCGCCCATCGTAGCCATTGTGCTGGCGCTTATCACCAAAGAAACGTTCAGCTCGCTGTTCGTCGGCATTCTAGTCGGCGCGCTACTGCTGGCTCAATTCGACCCCGTCAACACCCTGAACTACCTCATCATGGGCGAGATAGGCGAAGGCGATGACGCCATGGCCGTAGGTATCATCGCCGCAGTAAGCGACCCGGCGAATGCGGGCATCTTCGTGTTCTTGGTCATGCTGGGCATCATGGTGGCCCTAGTGAACGTGGCAGGCGGCTCGGCAGCATTCGGCCAGTGGGCGGCCAAACACGTGAAATCGCGGGTAGGCGCCATGCTGGCAACCTTCGCCCTGGGCGTGCTCATCTTCATCGACGACTACTTCAACTGCCTCACCGTGGGTGCGGTTATGCGCCCGGTCACCGACGCCGAGAAGGTCTCGCGCGCCAAGCTTTCCTACATCATCGATGCTACAGCCGCACCCATATGCATGATCGCCCCCATCTCGTCGTGGGCTGCTGCAGTGAGCTCCACTGCAGCGGATCTGGACACGGGTCTTTCGGGAATCCAGCTGTTCATCCAAGCTATCCCGTTCAACTTCTATTCGATACTCACCATTGCGTTCGTCATCCTGATCTGCATCATGGGCTTCGACTACGGCCCCATGGCCAAATCCGAGATGGAAGCCTACCGCGATGGCCGCAGCGGATCGCTGGGCAACGAGGAGATTGTGGAGAAGAAGCGCGCCAGCCTGTGGGATCTCATCATCCCCATCGTGGTGCTCATCGTGTGCTGCATCATAGGCATGCTGTATGTGGGCGGTTACTGGGATCCCGAAGCCGACGGATTCGCGGACGTGGCCCTGGCATTCGGCGATACCACTGCAGCTATCGGCCTTCCGTGGGGTACCATCGTGGCTTTGGTGTTCACCTTCATCTACCTGCTGATTCGTCGCATCGTGACCTTCAAGGAGGCAACCGACAGCTTCGTTGCGGGCTTCCGCGCCATGGTGCCGGCCATGCTGATCCTCACCTTCGCGCTCACCTTGAAGCTACTGACCTCCGCCTTGGGCGCCGACATCTTCGTGCATAATGCCCTGGAAGGCTCCGCCGATGCGCTGTACATGCTGTTGCCAGCGATCATCTTCCTGGTCGCGCTGGGCCTGGCATTCGCCACCGGCACCAGCTGGGGCACCTTCGGCATCCTCATCCCCATCGTAGTGGCTGTGTTCGACCCCACCTCTCCGCTTCTGACCATTGGCATCTCCGCATGCCTGGCCGGCGCGGTGTGCGGCGACCACATCTCCCCCATTTCCGACACTACGGTTATGGCTTCAGCCGGTGCCAATGTTAACCACATAGAACACGTGACCACGCAGATCCCCTATGCGCTCACGGTGGCGGCGATCTCGTTTGTCTGCTTCATCATCGCTGGCTTCGTGCAGAACGCCATAGCCTGCCTGATCATAGGCCTTGCGCTCACGGTGGCAGTGCTCTTCGGGCTGCGCGCCACCATTGGCAAGAAGTCGCTGGAAGATCGCGCCGCTTGGGAGGCCGAGCACGGCCCGGCAAGCGTAGGAGAATAGGGAGCATAAGACCAGCGGGCAGCAGACATGCCGGCCGTTATCACTCACGAGGTATTCGGGCGCGAGCTCTACGGACGCCTTCGTGGCGTCATCGGCGAGAGCATAAGGGAGCGCGATGCATTCCTGATTGGGAATCAGGGACCCGATGTGCTCTTCTTCAGCGCGCCTGACCCGTCCCTCGCTGCAGCCCGTGGGCTTGGAAGCGCCCTTCACCAGGCCGACCCGGGAAAGGTGCTTGCAAGTTTCCGCCAGGCTATCGATGGGCTGCCCGAAAACGAGCAGTCCATCGGACGCAGCTATGTTCTGGGGCTTCTGTGCCACTACGCCGCCGACCGCATATTGCATCCGTTCGTCTATAGCCAGCAGTACGCGCTGGAGGCCGCCGGCGTTTCCGGCCTGGACTCCCGAGATGGCCACGAGATCCATGCCTTCATCGAAAGCGAGCTTGACGACCTGGTGCTTTTCCGGCGGCTCGGACGCACGATCAGGGATTTCGCTCCAGCTCGGGAAACGCTGCGCGGCGATCGTGCGGTGCTCGATACCATCTCCCGGCTCTATGCAACCGTCGCCCGCGAGATGTTCGCTCGGTCCATACCGGCCGGGACATTCCGCCGCAGCCTGCGCATCTACCGCGCAGCCCTCAGGCTTCTCTACTCCCCCGGCGGCAACAAGCGCCGCTGGCTGGGGAAAATGGAGCGTCTGGCAAGACGCCATTCCTTCGCACAAGCCATGAGCCATCTGGGCCACCCACGCACCGAATCTGCTTTCGCGAATAGCGAGCGCAACCTGTGGATCGACCCTTTCACAAACGAGATGCACCGTGAGGATTTCTGGGAGCTCTACGAACGCGCCCAGCAGCAAGCCTCCCAGTGGATAGAGGCCTTCGACCGCTTAAGCCCGCAAAAGCTTGCCGCCATAACCGACGGCATAGACTTCAACGGCCGGCCCGCAGCATAGAGGTGCCGAAGAGGCGAATCTTACAGGAAAGCGGCTTTACAGACGGGCGCACCCGAAGGTGCGCCCGCGTGCATGGTTCTAGTTCTCAGGCCGATCGTCAAAGCCCTTGCGGCCCAAAGGCGGCAAGGCGATATCATCGGCGGCGGCGCCTTCGATGCCAATGCCGCCCGTCTGCACGGAGACAGGCTCCCCTTCGATCGACTTCTCGAAATCGCGGTCCACAGCACCCATGCGGGAAGGCGGCTGGACATCAAAGGGGACAGCAGGCGTGAAGAGGCTCACCACCGGCACGATGACAAGCGAGAGGATCATCGCCAGCGCACCGGCGTTGATGGGCGAGGCGATCCACGGCGCACCCATGAAGCCTGCAATCATGTTGCCCGTGGTAAGACCCACGCCCACGACGAAGCTGCACCACACAGCCGCCTTGGAGATGCGCCCGGAGTACAGCCCCCAAAGGAACGGCCCCAGGAATGCGCCAGCCAAAGCGCCCCAAGAGATGCCCATGAGCTGCGCGATGAACGGCAGACCGCCGTTGACCTGAATGATGGCGATGAAAGCAGAAAGGGCGATGAACACCACCAAGAGCGCGCGCATCCAAGAGATCTGCTGCTTCTCGGTCATCTTCTTCACCACATTGCCTTTGATGAGGTCCAACGTAAGGGTTGACGAAGATGTGAGCACGAGCGAAGACAGCGTGGACATAGACGCCGAAAGCACCATGACCACCAGAATGCCCAGTAGGATATCGGGGATATTCGACACCAAAGCCGGCATGATGGAGTCGTACACGATGGCACCCGTGGCGGGGTTGTACTCGATGAACTGCCGCGCCACCTCGCTGCCTTCCGCCAAACGGCCGAAGCCGCCCAAGAAGTAGCTGCCACCGGCGATGATCAGCGCGAACACAGTTGAGATGATCGCACCCTGCTTGATAGCCGGCCCGCTTTTGATGGCGTAGAACTTCTGCACCATTTGCGGCAGACCCCACGTGCCCAGCGATGTGAGCACCACCACACCCAGAAGATTGAACAGGTCCGGACCGAAAAACGACGTGAACGCTCCCTGCATCTGCGAACTTGCATCGGGGATTTGGGACAGCGAGATGATGGCCTGGGAGAACCCGCCGTAGCCATTCAACACTGCGATGATCACCGCAATGATGCCCACGATCATGACCACGCCTTGTATGAAGTCGTTCATCACCGTGGCCATATAACCGCCCAGCACCACATAGATGCAGGTCACAAGCGCCATGAAAATGATCGCGTACTCGTAGGGCACGTTTATCCCGAATGCCACGACCAACAGGCGCGACAGGCCGTTATAGACCGAGGCGGTGTAAGGGATGAGGAACACGAAGATGATAGCAGCCGCCGCGATGCGCAGAGCCTTGGACGCGTAACGCTTCCCGAAGAACTCCGGCATGGTGGTCGCTTGCAAGCGCTGGGTCATCTCGCGTGCGCGGGGACCAAGCACCCACCAGGCAAGCAGCGAACCGATCACAGCGTTGCCAATGCCGGCCCAAGTTGCGGCGATGCCGTATTTCCACCCGAACTGGCCGGCGTATCCCACGAAGATCACCGCGCTGAAGTAGCTTGTCCCGTAGGCGAACGCCGAAAGCCAAGGCCCCACATTCCGTCCGCCCAGCACGAATCCATCCACACTGCCCGTTGAGCGCCGCGCATAAATGCCCACGCCGATGGCGATGGCGACGAAGACGCAAAGAATTACTATTTTCCAGATCATCGTTTTTCCTTCCTGAAGCAGGCCGCAAAGAACAATGCCGATGGGATTCATCGGCATAGGGAAAAAGCACACGACCTTTCAGCGGGCACTAAAAAAGCACCCAGTGAAAACCCGTGTGCTAAAAGTATCGATAGAAATAGATTGCGGTATAGGCGTCGTTGCGGCGAGACATGGGCGTTTCTGCCAGAAGCCCAGCAGCCGCATTCATACACTGCATGGCGAAGACCTCGCTCATGAGCGCTCGTGCGTGCGTTTCGCTTACGCCGTTATGTCCCTGCGCGTATTGCATGGCGCTTACTTTATCACAATAAAGCGATTATGCAAGCAGCAGCACTTCAGCGGCAGAATGACCCCGGAGGAGCCTAGAGCGGAGGCCCGAAGCACGATGCCCGAATGACGCCTGGGATAGGCTGCATCATGTTTATCATCTTCAGCTTCCGCCATGGCCAACACCATCGCCTGCTTTCTCGTGTACATTAATTATCCGACAGTTCCTTTGGGGAGGCGTTTTCGGAAGGAGACCGAATGAAGGCGAGCACGAAGGGCTTCGGCCGCGAGAAGGAAATAACCAACCGCGTAGTGGGACACCTTGCCGGCAGCGAGGAATTCCATGACATGATGCAGCGCAACCTCGCGCCCTACCGACGCTTGATGACCTATTACGAGTGCGCGATGATGGAGGCAGAGACGAAGTTCCGCGTGCTGGATGCGGAATACAGCTTGCAGCACGATCGCAATCCCATCGAGTCGATAAAGACGCGCCTGAAAAGCCCCGAGAGCCTGGCGAAGAAGCTGGCACGGAAGGGCTTCCCCATATCGGTCGAGTCCGTGGAGAAGAACATCTACGACGTGGCGGGCGTACGCGTGGTGTGCACGTTCCCTGACGACCTCTACACGTTGGCGGATGCGCTGCTCGCCCAAGACGACGTGGAGCTCGTTGAGCGACGCGATTACGTGGCCGACCCAAAGCCCAGCGGATACCGCAGCTTGCATCTGATCGTGGAGACGCCCATCTTCCTTGAGTCGGAGAAACGCCTGATGAAGGTGGAAGTGCAGCTGCGCACCATTTCCATGAACTTCTGGGCATCGCTGGAGCATCAGCTGCGCTACAAGAAGAACCTCCCCGATGAGGATGCGCGCGCTGTGGCTGCCGAGCTCGCCGACCTGGCCGAGAGCGCGGCGGACCTGGACTCCCGCATGCAAGCGCTCAGGGACTACCTTGATCGCCAGGAATAAGATGGCTTATCTTGCCCGCTGCGGAATCAAAATAGTGAAATAATAGTGAAATGGAGATTTCACTATCCGGGGAGATTCTTCGATTCAGCTTCGCCTGCAGCGCTCAATCCCCTTCATCCTGCCTCACCCTGCCATCGGCACACCTTCTGTTCACTGTTCGATTACGGCTTCACAACCATACCGGCCCTGCGACGTGATGAAGCGCCGTTCGCAATACCATGGTCTGTATGGGAGAGAAGCGCACTCGCATGGTGCATGGTAGGAGGATGGAGCCGTCGACATGACAGCCCAGAATGGACAGATCACAGAGCAGAGGCGTCGACGCATGATACTCGTGTTGTTCGCATGCAACCTGCTGGCCTCCTTCATGCAATCGCTCATGAACATCGCGCTCGACTATGTCTCGGAGGAATACCATGTGTCCCTCTCCGAGGCGAACCTGCTGGTGTTGGGCTACTCCATCGTGGCCGGCGTCGTGATCGTGCTGGCTGCAACCAGCCTTCGCCGCTTCGGACTGAGGAAGGTTATGCTGTTCGGCCTCATCGTGTCGTTCGCCGGATCCCTGCTTGGCGTGCTCGCTTGGGATTTCCCCTCACTGGTGGTAGCGCGACTCGTCCAAGCCGTGGCCACAGGGCTTTATTTCCCCGTGGTTAACGAAGCCCTGTTGAACCTCTCCCCCAAGAACGGCGCGGGGCGTTTGCTTGCCATCGACAGCGGCGTCATCGGGGTGGGGCTTGCGGTTGCGCCCATCATCTCCGGGCTTGTCATCACCTACTGGGGTCTGCGCGTACTCTTCGCCATACCTACGATAGCCGCATTCGTGCTTTTCTTCTTCACTTGGCGCGTGCTCGTGGATATCATGCCACGGCAGAAGCTCTCCGTGGATGGCCTGAGCGTCGTCCTGATAGCCGCGGGCCTTTCCGCATTCATGATCGGCCTGAACGAGATCACGCGATATCCGGTCCCCATGGCAGCGCTCATGGTTGCAGGCGTGGCTGTCTGCTTCTGGTTCGTACATCGGCAGGGGCGCCTTAGCCAACCGCTGCTTGATATGCGACCGTTCCGCAACAAGACATATGTCCTCGGCGAGACGCTGATAGTGCTCAGCTACATGAGCTCGGTCTATCTGAGCCTTCTCATCCCGCTTTATCTGGAAGGGGTGTCGGGCTTCACCCCATTCATCGCCGGGTGTCTGGTCGCACCGGCGGTGCTTTGCTATGCGGGCCTGTGCTTCGTAAGCGGGCGCGTGCTTGGCAAGAAGGGGCCCTGGCCGCTTGTACCCATCGGGTTCGGGGTCTGCCTCATCGGGTTCGTGGCGCTTGCGGCATTCACGCATGTCGGCATCGCAGTGGCGGTCGTGTGCTGCATGGCGCTCGCATGCGCGGGAATAGGCGCCGAATATCCAGCGATCAAGAGCGTGGACTTGGAGGTGCTTGCCCCCGACTTGTCCACCAGCGGGTCATCGATCCATTCCACTTTGGTGCAGGTGGCGGGATCGGTATCTTCGGCCCTGTTCGTGGGGATCATGTCCGGCCAGGTGCATCACCTGATGGCTGATGGCGCAACGAAGATGCAAGCATACAGCAGCGGATTCACGCTCACGGTTTATCTCGCCATCGCCTTCGTGGCTGTGGCCGCCATTCTGTCCGTAGCCTACGCCCGTCCCCTGACATAATCTGGCATGCGTTCGGGGCGACAACCTTCTGCCGCCCCAAACGGGATCATTTCGTCCTGAAAAGGACTACTGCATCGCCTCCATTACGGTTTTGATGTCAATCCAAGGGCTCTTCCCATCCCAGATCTCCCGAGCCTTCTTGGTCATCGCCACAACGGGGTTGGCCTCATGGATCTCGATGTGATGCCCGATGTTCTCTCCGCACATCGTGTCTACGTAGGCAATGGGCTTGCCGCTGGAATACATTTCCTGGCCGATCTTATACCCATGGTCCTTGAATTCCTGAATGGCCTTGTTGTAATCATCGACGACGATGTTGATATGATTGAATCCGTACCCGTTCTCGTCGAAGAGCATGCGCTCGTCGTTGAGCTTCTGGACGAATTCCACCTGCATGGGACCCCACATTCCCAGAGCTATGATGATCTCTGGATCCGCTTCTTCACCGCGCACCTCGCAGGATTCGTACTTCAAGGGCCCCATCTTGATGAAGGGCCCCGCTCCGAACAGTTCGTAGAATTCCTGCACTGCGGCATCCAGGTCCCTTACCGTATATGAAAGCTGATCCGGGCCGTACTTGTTCAAGGTGGTCTCGTACATTCTCATCCTTTCCCTTGCAATGCGATAAGGCGCATCGAAGCGACTCAGCGTCCCTTATCGATTCCTTTATACCCGTTGATGGCTCCTTGAGCGGCAGGGCTGCATCAAATCCGGTTCGATGGAGCCATCAATCGCGCTTCTCCATGCGCCGTCCAAATAAACCGAACGAGGTTTCAGCGTAAGGCCGCCTCCGTGAGATGCGGTCGTGTAATAGCGGATGGGAAGCGGTTCGCTATCGTCAGCGCAGACGATCGCATGGTCATCGAGTTCGATATAACGCGTGCCGTCAAGGGCGATCAGGGTCAGATTGACCGGATCGATCGTCTTGATGGTGACCTCGTTCACGCCCTTGGCCGCACGGAATGCCTGTAGAACCTCACGTCTCAGCATCTACAGAGCCCTAAGAAGTTGGTGGTTTGGGCGCGCTTGGAGCCGTTGGGGGTTTGGGCGCACCGGGGGCACCGGGAGCCGCAGGCGGCGCACCGGCTGCATCGAGGGATGCCTGGTCGGCATCGAAATCGATCTTCTTGTTGTCAAGCTCGGCTCCGCACTGGGCGCATACCTTGGCGACGGGCTTGTTATCTGCGCCGCACGCCGGGCACTTTTTCATACTTATCTCAGCTGGTCTGAAGCACATATACAACCTTTCTTCCGTACAGGGGTGGAAGCTTGGGAGGTTTATGCATCCACCTCCCAAGCTTCCACTGGAAACCGCCTATGCCAGGGCGATATCGGGAAGGCCCTGATCCTTCTCGACCGTCGATACTTCGATGGTCTTCTTCTTGCCGTCTTTCTCAATCGTCACGGTATACGCATCGGCCGGAATCTCCTTCAACCAGAAATCGCCCCACATATCCGTTTCGGTCTCATAGGCCTCGCCACTGCCTTTCGCAGTCACTTTCGCGCCCTCGATGATCTCCATCTCGTTGGGGTCGAAGACCGTAGCCGCGATGAAGGTCTGCGGCAGCTCCTTGTAGTAGACGTTCGACTGGTCATCGATGCGCTCTGCGCTGGACAGGTCGAACTCGGACGCTTCGCCGAACCGGATCGCGTCAACGGGGCAATTGTCGACGCAACGGGGCGTACGGATGGGAGAATCGGGGTCGTCGATCAAATGGGCGCACCCACAGCAGCCTTGCGGAATGCGGAGCTCCTCGTTCCAGAACACGCCATCGAACTTCTCGGCTATGTCCTTCCTGTCCTTCGCCTTCTCGGGCTCGATGACGATGAGCCCGTCATCGCGGTCCATCAGGACTTCAGGAGCATACTCGGCTATGGCCTGCGTCTGAGCGCCGATGATGGGCACATACGACACGCGGACATGTGACCCCGCACCGCGCTCTTTCTCGGTGACGTTCATCCAGAACTGCCCGATCTCTGGCTGCTCGGCCGCATAGGGCAACCACGAATTCCCGCAGAATTCGTCCTTGCAAGCGATCTGGCAGGCACGACAGCCAGTGCATTTCTGCAAATCGATATAGAAAACCTTCGACATATTGATTCCTTTCATGTAGTGGCTAGTCGATGACCCAGGACTTGTAGTTGATGCCGATCGCCGGATCGTAATCGCGTTCGAAGGCTTCGGGATAGTTCTTCTTCAGCTCATCCATTTCGGCATCCTGGAGCTTCGCGGCTTCAACGAGGTAGCCGGTCACTGCGAACCCACGGCAATTCTTGGAGACTTGGTTCTCCGGGCTGATGAGGTTCGCTGCGCCGCCGCGATCGATGCGGGGCGCGATGGGGTCGACGCGCGAGCCCTTGTTCACTACGACGGCTCCGGGTATGACGCGCTCGGAGATGCGCGCACCCAGCAGAAGCGTTCCGCGGTCGTTGAAGAGCTTGACTATGTCGCCGTTCTTGATGCCGCGCTTCTCTGCGTCGACGGAGTTGATCCAGATCGGCTCGTACTTGTAGCCATCGGGGCCTTCCACCTTCATGGTCTCGATCTCGCGGGACCACATGATGTCATCGCCCTGAACGTGCACGCGCCAGCGCCCGGGATTGGCCACCATGAGAAGCGGGTAGTCCTTGCAGCGCTCGCCCCAGAGCGTCTCGTCATGGCTCCACCCCTCGGATTCGGGGCCACCGACGGTCCAGCGCGCCATAGGCGTGCGCTCGATGTCATCCGGGAAATGGGTTGCAAGCGCCTCGGACCAGAACTCCAGCTTGCCCGAAGGCGTATCCAGCGGGTTCGCCTCGGGATCGCTGTAGAAGGCGAACATTCCGGGAGGAAGCGTGTCTTGATCGGGGTCCTGCTTCGGGAAATAGAAGCCCTTCTCGTTCAGTTCCTCCCAGGTGATCTCCTCGCCGAGACGGGAATTGTCGAACTCGAATTCGCGCCACTCCTCATAGGACATGCCCATGTCGATCTGGTCGCGCACGCCGAAGCGCTCGCCGATCTCGCAGGCTATCTCGAAGTCGGACTTGGACTCCCCCACGCGGTCGCAACCCGGAGGCGTGATGGCCGAAGAGCGCATGGAGACCACCATGGAGCCGCCCACCATGTCGTCATCTTCGACGCAGGTGGTCACAGGGAGGATGAGGTCTGCGAACAGCGAGTCGTTCTCGAGCCATTGGTGGTTCGTCACGAAGAACTCAACCTCGTTGGTGCGGATGGCCTCCTGGAAGCGGAAGCCGCCGTCCCAGCAATTCATGTTGCAGGGCTTCTCGGACCACAGCATATGGATCTTGGAGAACTTGGGCATATGCTCCTTCTTGTAATCGAGCGCCGCCTGCAGCTCCTCCACGGACTTGCCTTGCGCATTCGCCAGCTCGGGTGAAACGGTGCCGAGCGCCGCGATATACGATTCGGCCGTAGTGGGATAGGTGTTCTTCTCGAATTGCTCGGAGGTCTCTACATAGACGATCGCCGGCGAGCCGTACCACTCCGCGTGACCGCCGAGCAGCGCCTCGGCCACCATGGTGCGGGGAATCTTCTGCTCGGACGGATAGAACATGCGGCACTGGTTGGCCATGCTGAACGGCGAAGACGTGGAGCGGGCGATGGTCTCCTTGCCGATGAGGGAGGCGTTCATGTATGCCTGCTGCACGCCGTGCTTGCCCAGGCCCTGCATGCCCAGCAGGTACGCGTGCGTACGCCCGGGCTCGAAGCTGTAAGGGCCTTTGATGGCACCGGAGCTGAAGTGCACCGAAGCGGTGGTGAGCTTAGCGCGATTGCGCGCGTATGCCTTGATGGTGTACTCGGGGATGCCGGTGCGCTCTGCCGCCCATGCGGGGGTTTTCGGGATGCCCTCCTCATCTTCGCCGAGGACATATGCCTTCACCTTGTCGAAGCCGACGCTGTGGGTATCCACGTATTCCTTGTCATAGAGGCCTTCGGTGATCCAGACATACATCACGGCGAAGTCGAGCGCGGCATCGGTGTTCGGCAGGATGGGAATCCACTTCATCGTGTCATGGCACACTGCAGTGTAGTTGCAGAACGGATCGATGATGACGAATTCCTTCCCGCAGTCCTCCCAGAACTTGATGAGCTGCGACCACATCTGCGACGCATAATTCTGAGTAAGCTCCCAATCGCCTGCCGTGAATGCGATCATCTCGGAGTGCTCGGATATATCGCGCAGCACATGCCAGGGGTTGTAGCCGGTCTGCGGAGGCGCGGGCATGCCAAGGCCCTTATTGCAGCCCGAACCCCAGAAATGCTTCGCGCCCCAATACCAGCCTTCAACGGAGTCCGGAGTGCGGACCTCACGGGTGTAGCCACCGAGCTTGCTCATGAGCGTCGAATGCATGCCGCCGCCTGAATGGAGGTTCTTCGACTCGCGGTGGCCGTCCTCGCCAATGGTCAGAACAGAATAGACGCCGTAGGTATCCTTGATCCGGCGAATCTCGGATTCCATGATGTCAATTGCCTCGTCCCAGCTGATGCGCTTGAACTTCGACTTGCCGCGATTCGCTGCATTGATCTTCTCCGGATCGCCACCCGGTTCCCAGTCGACGCGTTTGAGCGGGTATTTCACGCGATTCTTCGAATAGACGCGGTTCTTATAGGCTAGGGCGAAATAGTTCGGAGCAGCTTTCAGGGAGGGCTTGAACTCCTTGTCGCCAACCTTGATGGACCACATCGAAGGCGCCAATTCCTCCTCGGTATATTTATCCAAATAGTGGATCGGGCGGATACGGACTATCTTCCCATCCTTGGAATCGACGTAGGTAAGATCACCCCCTGTGCCGCCGCACGCGATGCTTTGCACCGTCGTCTTCATCTCGCTCATAGACGCTCCTCTCTCATCTGGCTATCACCGTGGATAACGGCTATATACCAAGATTAGGAAGTGCCGATTGGCGGGATAAGTGCCCTTTGGCCAATATTGCCATTCCGTTTGTCCAGAATCGGAGATGCAACGGCGTTGCGCCGGAATCACTCCTTGTCGAAGCCGGCTTTGACCGCATAGACGGCAAGCTGCACCCGGTTCTCAAGCCCCAGCTTGCCCATGATCGTCGAGATGTGATTCTTCACCGTGCCGAGGCTCAAGAAAAGCTCCGATGCGATCTGCTCGTTGGACTTTCCTTGCGCGACCAGGCGCAGAACATCCCTATCTCGCTTGGAAAGCGCCTCGCTGCCATCGAAGTGCTTGGCATGCTCCGGGGAACCACCTTGATCCGTTGCGACCCGCAGCCTGGCCAGCTCGTCGATGACATCCTTCGCGACCGGTTCGGAAAGGGTCGCCTCGCCTCTCACCACAGCACCCAGGCGATCTTTCAGCTTGCGAGCCGGGGTATCTTTGAGAAGGTATCCCCGCGCTCCTGCTTGCAGCGCATCGAATACGAGGTGCTTTTCCGATTCAACGGTGAGAAGGACTATGGGGACATCGGGATTCTTGGCAAGGATGGCCCGGGTCGCAGCGATACCATCCATCTTCGGCATGCGGATGTCCATGAGGATGAGATCAGGATCGAGATATGAGGCGAGGCTGACCGCCTCCTCCCCATTCGACGCCTCCCCGACTATCTCGTATTCAGGCCAGCGCTCGATCAGGCCGCACATGGCTTCGCGATACAGGATCTGATCGTCTACGAGCATCACTTTTGTTACGCGGTCGACCATCATCACCACCCTATACGCGTGTTACAAGCGCGTCGTTGGAATGGAGATCCGGACAGTCGTGCCATCATCGTCTGAGGTGATATCCAAACTACCTCCAACGGACTCTGCACGCTCCTTCATGATGCGAATACCCAATCGTTCGGGAGCGACGCTTTCCGGCCGGAATCCTATGCCGTCATCCGCGATGCATATCTCAGCATGCCCGTTCTTACGGAAGATGCGGATATCCAACGTGCGCGCTTTCGAATGCCGCAACACATTCAGAAGGCTCTCATTCACTATTCTAGCCAAATTGAGCTGCGCTGCACCCGATAACTGGATAGGGTCATCTTGGATATGCAGATGCGATTCGATGTCACAGAGGTTCTGGAAACGACCGAGGATGTCCTTGATTATCTCCGTCGCATCGTTGAATTCATCGATGGGGGTGCGCAAGGACAGCATCTCCTCGCGCAACACCTTGGTCATCTGACGGAGCTGAGTGCTCAAGATGCGCAACTCCTTTTTCAGCGATGCCATGTCCTCATCTTCGAAGCACTCCTGAGCTGTATCCGCATGGAGGGCCAGCGCGCTCGCCATTTGGGATATGCTGTCGTGGATCTCGCTGCTCAGTTGTTTCCGCTCGCGAAGGACGCTCAATTCGAGCTCCTTCTTCTGCGTCTGCATGCGCTCGATGAATATCCCCAACATGGACCCGATTTCAAGGAGGAAAGCCTTGTCCTCGTCCATCTTCCACGGCAGATGCGTCTTATACACTATGGACAGAACGCCGAGAATGCCAGACGAGGCGAACAAGGGTATGCTCACTGCGCTTTTATAGCCGGCCCTAAGCGCTTCTGCAGGTATCACATCAAGCTCATGAGGGTGCTCGTAATCCTCCATGATGATGGGCTCGCATTCCTCCATCATCATTTCAAGCCGTCCGATCCCAATGGTCAAGGATTGGGAATACGTGTCCTGGTTCGTCTCTGAATCGTGAGACGCGGAATGGACGAATATCGTACCGGACGGATCCAGCATATGGAGATGGGCAGCCGCACATCCCAAGTACTCTATGGATGTATCGACGAAACGCTGATACACGACCTCAGGCTCCTGGGCCCATTCCGTTGCCCTGCAGAATGCCAGCAGCGTTTTGTAATGATCATTCTTCACTTTCCGCCTCGTACTTCCCTAAAGGCACCATTGTCCTGCACGGTGGTACAGCATCATCCTTGCGGCGTTCATCTTTCCTCCCACAGGGGAAACCGCATATTATTCCTTGAAGGAGACACGGCTCGGCCCTCACAGCATGCTCATACGTTGCCATCAAAGGATGATGGCACATCTTGCACAGCGGTTCATCAACGCCTCCACGTTCAAGTATCTTCCTGTCAAGGACGCTTTTACGATGTGGAAGGCCGAACAGGATCAGATACTCTTCACGACTCATCGAATTCGTTGCGCCGCATTCTGGGCAAATGACTTCAACGATGCGCTTCGGTCGGCATTTCCCGCAGGTCGGCGTGCATGAGGCTGCGTAGCACATATCGGCTCACTGCCTGTGATGCGCATCAGGGCATACTGTTGGCGCATGGTGTTTCTGGTGGGGACGGGCCATCAGCCGATCTGCTCCTTAAGCTTATCGCACCCGCATGCGCACCCGGCTGGATGCAGCTCGCGGTCAATGGCAGTCTCATGAATTATCGAGAGCAGCTCGATATCGAAGGTGACAGCCTGACCTGCAAGTTCATGGTTGCAATCCAGCACTATGCTGTCGGATTCAACGGAGACGACCTTAGCCCTGATCGTGTTACCATCCGCTTTGATCTCTATGAATCCCCCTACGGGAAGGTTCTCAGCATTCGGCATGGTGCTTTTAGGAACAGCTATAACCAGGTCTTCGTCGTAGGCGCCATATGCCTGCTCGGGCTCGAGCCTGATCGTCTTGCGATCTCCGGGATTCATGTCGCATATGGTTTTCTCCACAAGCGAAAGCAGTCTTCCGGAGCCGATCTTGACTTCCAAGGGTTCGCCAATGCGCTTAGTGCTTTCGAATTCGCGGCCGTCGTCCAAGCGGCCACTGTAATCGATCAATGCCACTTCTCCTATTTCCGCCATATCAACCCTCTCCGTTCCAAACCGCGATGATAGTTGATCGAATACAGGATAGCCCTTACCACGCGCATCACGGCCTTCATGTGGCCGATCGAGCCGAATGGCCAATCATTTTGGAAGTTCGTCCAAAAGAGCAGAAGGGACGTTCCAAAAACTCAGTCTGCCAGGGGGTGTTTATGTCAGGGGACGGGGGATTATGTCAGGGGACGGGGATGATGGCATGATTCGAAGAATCATGCCAT